>NZ_CP069808.1:0-44941 GCF_016894325.1 Glutamicibacter protophormiae | reverse complement strand
GGACCTGACCCCCGTTAGGTAGACACCTCTGATTCCAGCCAGTGTGGTTGGGAAGGAAGGTAATCTACCACCATGCCCCGCAAGGTTTACACGGAACAGTTCAAGCGCGACGCCGTCGCGATGTTCGAGTCGAACCCGGATACCTCAATGCGCAAGGTCGCAGAAGAACTCGGAATCAATCGCTCGACTTTGGGATGCTGGTACAAGCAATTCGGCACTAACGTCGCCAAGGATGAAGATGCAGCGTCACCCGTAGAAAAGCTTGCTGATGCGGAAAGAATCCGCCAGCTAGAACGCGAAAACAAAAGGCTTCGTGAAGAGCGCGATATTCTGCGTAAGGCCGCGAAGTATTTTGCGGAAGAGACGACCTGGTGATCCGCTTCCAGTTCGTTGACGACAATCTCGCCGACTACTCGGTCAAGCGGATGTGCACAGTCCTGGGGCTAAATCGGTCTTCGTATTACAAGTGGAAGAACTCGGCTCCACGGCGCCGTGCGCGCCTTGTAGATGACGCTGTGGTGGCCGCGGAGATCCAGGCAATTTTCGACGCTGAAAACGGCGTCTGGGGCGCTCGTCGCATCACTGCTGAACTCAACGACCGCAAGCGCGACAACGGCACTACACCTCCGGCTAAGCGCATCAATCGCAAGAGAGTGGCTCGTTTGATGCGGGCCCAGAACCTGTTCGGATTTCAAAAGAAGCGCAGGGTCAAGACCACTGCGCGTGACAAAGGCCGGCGCGTGTTCGCAGACTTGGTGAACCGTGATTTCACAGCCTGTGCTGCCAATCGTGTGTTGGTTGGCGATATTACGTATCTGCCGATCGCAGACGGGGCGAACATGTACTTAGCAACAGTGATTGATTGCTTTTCTCGCAAGCTTGTCGGCTTTGCTATCGCAAATCACATGCGTACCGAACTGGTAGAAGAGGCCCTCGAAAACGCTTCCCACCTGCGAGGAGGTCTTGATGGTGCGATTTTCCACTCGGATCATGGAAGCGTGTATACCTCGTCGCAGTTCCAGGCAACATGCAAGCGCTTGGGCGTTGCCCAGTCGATGGGCGCGGTGGGAACCAGCGCGGATAATTCGCTCGCCGAGTCGTTCAACGCAGCTTTAAAGCGGGAGGTCCTCAAAGATGCGAAGACCTTCGCCAATCAACTGATCTGCCGCAGAGACGTCTTCCGGTGGTGCGTGCGCTACAACACGTGCCGTCGGCACACTTGGTGCGGGTACCAAACTCCCGATGAGTTCGAGTCCCAAGCCGCTTAAGGTCTGATAGGCTTACACCTACTTTTGTTCACCCCACGGTGTCTACTTTCCGGGGGTCGGGCCCGATTGAGGGTGTGAATCCCACTGTCGTGGGTTTGATGGGGTAGTCGATGTTGCGGAAGCCTTGGCATCGGCGTGGGTTGTGCTCTGTGCGTTGTTTCAAAAACGGGTTTCATCAAACGGAACAAAACCTGGGGCACTTCAGACTTGTTCGGCGAGATACGCCAACCTGCCACAGATTATGTAGTTACTCCTCGCCACGTTAGTGAAACCCGCAAATACTGGACTGCTCAAACCAACTCTCCCTCAGTAATCCGCGGCGATGCCAACATGCTGGTATCTGACCCCAGACGGGCGACAATTCGGCTTCATTTCTTCATCGATGTTCATCATTTGGCAAAGAACTCTAGGCGGAAGAATCAAATCGGATTATCGTTTCTCCAGCATCCTGATGTGGAACACCTTCCCCGTCCCAGAACTCGATGAAGCTACTCAGAAGCGCATCATCAAGGCTGGGCAGAAAGTTCCTCGACGTTCGCGCGCTGCACCCGGAGCGATCTCTTGCCGAGCACTACAACCCGCTGGCCATGGCACCAGAACTGGTGAAGGCGCATGACGCGCTCGATCGGGAAGTGGATAAAGCAATGGGGGCGGCGCGCAAGCTCACTTCGGAGCGTCAGTGCCAGAAGCTGCTGTTTGCCGATTACGCGAAACTCACCAACAATTAACCCAACGCTTGTTCGAACATGCCGCGCCCATGTTTTGGGATGTGGTCCATGGTCGCGAACATGATTTTCCTCAACGAGTACAACGAACCCCGCGAGCTGTCCGTGATCGATACGTCTACGGCCAGACTTCGCTCACTTTTTAGTACTACTGGTGGATTTCGGTTTTGGTGGGGGATTAACGCCGCCGGATTCGGTTTTTCCGTTGAGGAGGTCGTTGACTACTTCCCGATGGTGAAATGGGTCGATGGTGCGGTGAAGAGGAACCAGTCACCTGGAAGAGATCGATCCAGTCGCTGGTGCACAATCTGGGAGGTAGGGTCGCGGGGTCGATTCCTCGCGAGCGCAACCATGATTGTGTTTCTGAACGTGATGAAAACATCCCTGCCCTTCGGAGAATTTCCCCTATCCCGCGGCCCCGGGCGGTGAAAACGGTGTGCACCATCGCTTGAAAGGCTTTGCGCTGCTTTATCGGAATCTTCGGGTCATCCACCCGGCGGATCACTAAGATCCCCCCGTCAACGTTTGGCTGTGGCCGCAAAGCAGACCTCGGTACCCGGGAACCAAGGTGAAATGTGAACCATGGGGACCACTGAGCCGTCATCATCGTGCTTGCGCCTACTCCGGCCCGGCGGCGAGCGACTTCCCACTGCATGAGGAGTACAGCGTCAGTCCATGCCGGCGCATGCAGCAACTTTCGAAGAATGGCAGTGGTGAGGTGAAAGGGAATGTTTCCCACAATGACGCAGGGAGTGGCGGGTAACCGGAAGTTAAGGAAATCATCATGGACCACTTCGACCGTCGCCGAGGAGGTTTCTTGTGTGAGTTTGGCAGCTAGTTTTGCGTCCACTTCAACTGCCGTTATCGCCCTCCCCAAGTGGGCCATCGGGTGAGTGAGGGCACCGCTTCCTGGTCCTATCTCAATGATGGGGCCGGAGGTTTGTTTTACAAGATCGATGATGGAGTTGATGAACTTGTGGTCGGTGAGAAAATTTTGGCCATGTTCGTGACGGCCGTGTCCGTATGCAGACATCAGGTGTGCTCCTTGGAGTTGAAAGGAGCCGGGCATGGCAAATGGCCGCCCGGCTAAAGGACCGGAGTGGTTTTTAACCTACGGGTAGGAAACCGCCTTAGCGGTTGGTGCGCAACCGCAGGAAAGCGGTACCTGAAATCAACATGGGGCTATTATATCCGAGCGGGTCAAGTTGTTTGTGTGGGGTTTGGTTTATAGGTATTTGTCGAAGCGGTCCGGGTAGGCGACGGCCATTTGGTTGATGGCTTGTTTCCATCCGGAAACGTTCCCGCCTTGGACCTGACCCCCGTTAGGTAGACACCTCTGATTCCAGCCAGTGTGGTTGGGAAGGAAGGTAATCTACCACCATGCCCCGCAAGGTTTACACGGAACAGTTCAAGCGCGACGCCGTCGCGATGTTCGAGTCGAACCCGGATACCTCAATGCGCAAGGTCGCAGAAGAACTCGGAATCAATCGCTCGACTTTGGGATGCTGGTACAAGCAATTCGGCACTAACGTCGCCAAGGATGAAGATGCAGCGTCACCCGTAGAAAAGCTTGCTGATGCGGAAAGAATCCGCCAGCTAGAACGCGAAAACAAAAGGCTTCGTGAAGAGCGCGATATTCTGCGTAAGGCCGCGAAGTATTTTGCGGAAGAGACGACCTGGTGATCCGCTTCCAGTTCGTTGACGACAATCTCGCCGACTACTCGGTCAAGCGGATGTGCACAGTCCTGGGGCTAAATCGGTCTTCGTATTACAAGTGGAAGAACTCGGCTCCACGGCGCCGTGCGCGCCTTGTAGATGACGCTGTGGTGGCCGCGGAGATCCAGGCAATTTTCGACGCTGAAAACGGCGTCTGGGGCGCTCGTCGCATCACTGCTGAACTCAACGACCGCAAGCGCGACAACGGCACTACACCTCCGGCTAAGCGCATCAATCGCAAGAGAGTGGCTCGTTTGATGCGGGCCCAGAACCTGTTCGGATTTCAAAAGAAGCGCAGGGTCAAGACCACTGCGCGTGACAAAGGCCGGCGCGTGTTCGCAGACTTGGTGAACCGTGATTTCACAGCCTGTGCTGCCAATCGTGTGTTGGTTGGCGATATTACGTATCTGCCGATCGCAGACGGGGCGAACATGTACTTAGCAACAGTGATTGATTGCTTTTCTCGCAAGCTTGTCGGCTTTGCTATCGCAAATCACATGCGTACCGAACTGGTAGAAGAGGCCCTCGAAAACGCTTCCCACCTGCGAGGAGGTCTTGATGGTGCGATTTTCCACTCGGATCATGGAAGCGTGTATACCTCGTCGCAGTTCCAGGCAACATGCAAGCGCTTGGGCGTTGCCCAGTCGATGGGCGCGGTGGGAACCAGCGCGGATAATTCGCTCGCCGAGTCGTTCAACGCAGCTTTAAAGCGGGAGGTCCTCAAAGATGCGAAGACCTTCGCCAATCAACTGATCTGCCGCAGAGACGTCTTCCGGTGGTGCGTGCGCTACAACACGTGCCGTCGGCACACTTGGTGCGGGTACCAAACTCCCGATGAGTTCGAGTCCCAAGCCGCTTAAGGTCTGATAGGCTTACACCTACTTTTGTTCACCCCACGGTGTCTACTTTCCGGGGGTCGGGCCCCTGGATATGCTCTCTGGTGGTCATTGCTGACCATCAGCCTCATGGCGCTATGGTGCTTGGGCCGCAATACCTTCAAGCACGTCATGCCTTCTGAAAACGTTCTGTCGGGCTCTGCCAAGGCCTTGGTGGCCAGCTTGCCCGCTGCCGTCGTGGCTCTGGCCATCATCAGCACTCCCTCCATCCTGATTTCTGCGATGTACCCACACGCACAGACGAGTGCCTGGCTGTGGCTCTGGGCTGTGCCTGCTGGCCTTGGAGCGCTGTTTATCGGCTTCCTGGTCTTGGGCTTGCTGGTGAAGCTCGTACGCCGGTTGGAACCGATGCCATCGCCTGCAACGTAGCAAGCAACGCAAAGGAGGGACCGCACCTGGTAGGTGCGGTCCCTCTCTGTGTTGTGGGTCGTGGGTTCGGTTCTCACCGATCCAGGCCCGCTCGTTGGACTTGGGTGCCGTGGCCGCGGGTCTTGCGGGCCTTGGGTGCTTTGGCCTTCCCGGCGCCCTTGACAGCCTCGGTGGCGGGCTTGCCCTGGCTGACGTCAGCCCGCATGCGCGTGGCCACCACCTCGCGGTCGATGCCCTGGGCTTCGAGACTCTGAGCGGTGCCTACGCGACGCTCGGCACTGTCGTAGACGGTGCGCCCGTCCTCTCGGGCACGGTCGGCCTGTGCCTCGCGCTGTTCAGCTTCGGCGGCAGCACGCACGCGTTCCTCGGGGTCCGGCTCATGCTCGGCAGCCGCCCGGGATTCCTCGGCCCGGCGCTCGTCCTGGTCTGCCATCGTCATCAGCCGTTGCGCTTCGGCTCGTTCCAGCTCGGAGCGTGACTGTTCGGCGGCCGCAGCCGCCCGCTCATGCTCCGACCTGGCCAGCTCGCGTTGGACAGCCTGGCGTACTGCCTCGGGGTCCGCTCCCGCATTCTCGACGTCTACCGAGTAGCGGGTGCGCAGCTCATCACGCATTCTCTGTTCAGCTCGAACCGCTTCGGGTTCCTCCTTGGACCAGGCTCGGGCCACCTGGTAGGTGTGGCCGATCTGCTCCGGGGTGGCCCGGTCCCACCACTCGGCGCGATGAACGTTGCTCATCTCCGCCCGGGCGGCGCGCTGTTCTGCGGCGAACCGGGATTGCAGCTCGCGGGCATCCTGCTCGCTGGCCGCTTGCGCTCGGCGCAAGGCGTCCTCGCGGGCTCTGGCCATCCGTTCGGCAATTTGCCCGGCAGCGGTGACCAGGACCCTCAATTGGCCTTCGAAGGCTTCCTCAATTCCATCTGTTTCCTCGGCCATGATCGGCCCCCTTTTCTATCGTTCCGGGCCGCGGTCCATACCCGGCTTGGTGGTCTGATGGGTCTTGGCTGGTTCGATCTTGTTGGGGATGGGTGAAGCCGCCGCGGTGGCGGGCTTACCCTGCCCGGCGTGCAGCCGGTCAAGCATGGCCTGCGCCTCGGGATCAAGCGTGCACGGGCGTTCAATGGTTGCCGTGGCGGTGCCATTGGCGCTGGCTGCGGTAGGCACCTGAGGCATGGCATCACGAACGCGGACCAGCCGCGCGCGGGTCTCCTCGGCCAGCAGCTTCGCTTGCCGTGCCTGCTGTCCTGCCACGGAAGCGTCATACACTGCCTGGGTCAGACGCAAGAGCTGGCGCACCATTGCCGCCTGGGCGACAGTGCCCTGTCCCCCATGGGCAGCGCTGGCCAAGAGCATGGCTGCACCGGACAGGGCCACCGTGCCGGCCTTTTCAGGGCTCACGGTACGCTCATACGTTTGCGCCGAACGGGACAGCGCTTCGGCCGCGGCAGCGAGGTCTCCGGGCGTGCTCTCGGTCGCGTTGGACCAGGCGGCCAAGGCCCCGGAGGTTTGACGCGCCACGGTCGCCCAGGTGTCACGGTCATCGACTGGGACAGCACGCAGCCGGTCCACCAGCTCACGCAGTTCAGCGTTGCGCTGATCCCACAATTCCGGATTGGGCTCGTGCGCTTCGCGGCCCGGCGCGACAATGCGGCGGCCGCGCTTAGCGGCATTCCATTCGGCGGCGGCCTCGGTCGCTCCGGTGGGAGTATCGGGCCAGCCATCACGTAGCCTCGGCAGCGTCAGATCACGGCCAAGGTGTCCCCCGCCGTACCAGATCGGCCGTTCTCCGGCTTCGGGACGTTCGGCCACGGAATAGCCGGTCACAACATCAGTTCGTCCGTCGGCAAACCGGGCGCGGACCAACAGCCCGTCACGGCGCATCCGGCGCACGAACTCCGCTTCGCTACTACTTGCCGTCGATGCAGCTCGCACCTTCAAGGAAAGCAGGAAACGGGGTTGGTCGGCGCGCAGCTCGGCAGCGATGTGTGCCTTGCGCTCCGACCCGGAAAGGCTCTCCCAGGATGGGGCCTTCTTGCCCTGCTTGGTCCGGGTACGTTCGTACTTTGCTCGGGCGCGGGAACGTGCCTGGGCTTCGCGTTCGGCAGGATCGTAACCGCGGGTAGCGCGTTGGGCCTGGGCAGATTCCAGGGGTTCCAAACCATGCTCTACTTCAAGAGCACGCGCGGCGGCCTGCGCGCGGCGGAAGTCGTTATGGACGGAGGCCTTGGTGCCATCCTCACGAACCAGGTTCACCGCCAGGTGTATGTGGTCGTTGCCGTTCTTCGAGACTCCGTGGTGCACGGCAACCCAACGGCACGGGGCCTTAGTCCCCTCGTTGTCGTCGAATCCCATGGCCTTCACGAAATCGTTGGCGATCGCGTTCCACTTTTCATCGGACAGCGCCCCTTCATCGGCACGCAGCGACAGGGAGCAGTGCCAGACATGGCCGCCGTTGACCTCCACTTCGTAGGCCTTGCGCGGACGGTCGAGGTGTCGGGCAATGGCCAGCGCAGCATCACGGCTCAGTTCGGCGTCATCGTGCCAGGCCATCATGGCCGCGTCACCGGCTACAAGGTGCGGTTCAGTGTGTTCATTGGAGCGGCCGGGGCCAGCCAGGTAAGTCATCAATCCGGCCATGCGATCACCGCGCACGATGTTCGGCATCATGACAAGCTCAACCCATCAATTGCCGCATCAATGCGTTCGGCAACTTCACGAACCTTGGCCAGTGTCGAGACGGTGGCAGGCTCCACCTCACCAGTGGCGTTCGCATGTCGGGCGATCTGGTTCACGTTGTTGGAAATGGCCGCCAGCAACCGATGCAACGCGAACAGTTCCGCCATCGCTTGCTTTCGCTGCGTGGGTGTTTCGGAGGACTCCGAAGCCAGAGCCGATTCCACCAGGAGGCGAGGAATTGTGACGTGCTGGGCCTCGGCCAGCCGAAGCAACATGCCTTCTTCTTCCGGCGTCACCTTCACCTTGTGATGGTGCTGCCGACCGCCTTCGACGTTGGCACGACGTCGGCGCGCGAACAAGCGACCTGTGGGAGTCTGCTCGTCACCCAACGGGATCACCTTCTTTCGGCCCAGCGCAGCGACCCCGCCTAATGCGGGGACCACACTTCTAGTGTGCCCCATCCTCGACACGAAGTCGAGGACAAAGCGACTTAGGGGACCTAAGTCTATAGCTTGCTCCGTCTGGGACACCGATCCGGTTTTCTCGCGTTGGCAGACGCGAGCGGTTGCGGCTCCGCCGCGACTTCTCTTTTAAGTCGATGAAACATCGACGCGCCCGTGCATCTTCCGTACGATGGACGTATGGCTAAGGAACCGAGTATTGAAGAAGCAGTGGAGCGCGCCCGGCGTGCACAGGAAGATCGAATTAGCGCCATCCGCTTGGTCGGAGAAGCGCGCCAGAATCTCGCAGATGTGCGCGAGGAGACGGCCCGAGAACTTGCCGAACTGCAAGCCCAGATTGCGAAACGAATTGCCGATGCTGAGCGTGAGGACGTCAAGGCGTTCAACGCTGCAATGACGGCCGGGTGGTCAGTCGAGGAGCTGCGCAAAATCGGCTACGCCGAGCCGGACAAGAAGGTGCGCGCCCGTCGGCGCTCCACGCGTAAAACCGGCCCGAAGTCTGCTGCGCAGTCCGATCCAGGTTCCGACAAAAAAGACGCCCCTCAGGGCGTCGAAGAATCGTCGTCGCGATCGTGATCCAGCCCCCTGACCACCTGTGGACGGCACAAGATATTTCCTTCGGTCTTGTCCCGCCCACAGGTGGACAGCGGGACCCTGGCTGACCGCCCGCACACCGGCCGCAAGTCACCTTTGCATCGATACGTTGCAGTAAGAATATCGCGGCCCGTGCACGGCCTCGGTGGTGGTGGTTCCCCTCCCCCCGATGCCCAAATGATTACACACCACAGACCCCCGTCAAGGGCGCTTCGCGTCACTGCGTGATGCGGCTACGCCGCACCCTGGACGGGGGTCTGTGGTGTGCAGGGCGGCATTTATCGGGGGGTGTCCCTATGTTTTTCGTCAAGGCTTTGGAGGGATTTTCTTCAAAGTTTTTTGGGCCACTGTTTTTGGGCAGAGGTAGGTGGCTGGCGGTGCGTGTCCGCCAGCTGACAGCTCGGAACGGTCAGGCGGTTTTCGGGGTTGGGGCTTCGTAGAATGTGCCGTCCCGGAGCATCGCGAAGAGAACGTCGCAACGCCTGCGCGCGAGGGCGATGAGGGCTTGGTTGTGTCGTTTGCCTTCGGCGCGTTTCCGGTCGTAGTAGGCCCGTGAGAGAGGGTCTTTCAGAGCCGCGAACGCGGAGAGAAAGAAAGCCCGCTTGAGGGACTTGTTCCCTTTCTTGGAGGGGTGATCGCCTCGGATCGAGGTTCCGGAGCGCCACGTCACCGGGGCCAGCCCAGCGTAGGAGGCGAGGTGGCCGGAGGTCTGGAATTCCTTACCCGCAACTTCGGTGATGATGCGGGCTTCCGTCCTGACCCCGACCGCCGGCATAGAGGTCAGGACGGCATGAAGAGGGTGATCCTCCACGAGGGTTTCAACCTGAACGAGGAGCTCGTCACGGGCCGTGCGTAGCTGCTTGAGCATGGCAGCGAGCTGCGGCAATACGATGCTCGCGGCACCAGTTCCAGCGACTACCACGGTCTGCTCATCTAGGGCGGTGAAGATCTCGGTAGCCCAGCGTTTCCCAGCCCGCGGCGCATACTTCAAAAGCAAGGCCGTGACTCGGTTCTGGCCGGCCTTGCGGAGCTTATCCGGAGACGGATATTTGATCAGCAATTCGGCCATGGCGGGGTGATCGAGGTGCTTTCCCACCACCCGCTCCAGTGCCGGGTGGATCTGGGTCAACAACCCCCGAATCCGGTTCGAGGTTGCCGTTGCCTGCTTCGCCAGATCGTCATCGAAACCGCAGAGCATCGATAGTTCGGCGGCTTGCTCATCGGCGACGACGATGGAACGCAGGGTGTGTGGCAGGCTTCGGGCGGCTTCAGCAATGATGGCAGCGTCTCGAGCATCTGTCTTGGCTTCTCCGGGATGTAAATCCGCGATGCGGCGCATCGCCAGCCCGGGAATGTAGCCGACCAGTATTCCCTCGGCCTGGGCCACAGCAACGGGCAGGGCGCCGATGGTCGAGGGCTGATCAACGACCAACAACACGGTGCCTTTGCCGGCCACGGCCTTGATGATGGCACGGAGTTTGGCCTCGTCTTGGGGCAGTGCACGGTCGAGGATTTTCTTGCCCGTACGGTCGATCGCGACCGCATGGTGATTGCTCTTACCGACATCGACGCCGATGAAGATATCGACGTCCTCGTGGTTCTTGATCAACGCAAACCTCCCAGAAATAGTGTCATTCATTTCGGTGTTGGCTTGTCCTACGGCGGCAAGGCTCGGCATCCACGTTACGGCTGACCTGCACGGCGGTTCATTGTGCTGGTCCGGTCCCCATTAGCGATCCCCTGGCGCCTATCGAATCCCGGTGACAACACCCCCCGGATCATTGATGACTGGGGGACTTAATCATGCCGGGACCGACAGGCCAACCACCCCAAATCCTACTTATTTATGGGGCTACTAAAAAGGTAACGGGGAGCCGAAGGCTGAGATGGGCATTGATCGGTTCCCTCAGAATGCGGGAAAGGCGTGCTCCAAACCTCCGTGAAGAGTCCGTGCGTCCAAGTGGCGTTTCACTGACTTCCTGAAGATGAGCGCGCCTGCGCCCAAGCCCAAAGAGACGAGGAGGCCGAAGAGAGTGGCGGGACTGCCAAGGGTGGTGAAGAAGCAGGCATGCGCAAAGATACCCACCATGACAATGGCTGTGAAAACCAGGCTGGCTGTTATGAATTCAATCCGTCCCATTGCTGAACTGGTGAGGCTTCCCTCTTGCTTCGCGATCGCGAGTATTTTCCACCCTGCCAACAGGGCTAGCTCAACGCCCACAACCGCAACAATGAATGCAACCATGTAGGGAATGGCCAAGGACGCAGCCTCGGGATAGACGGACGCGTAGCTCACGGCCGTTAAAGGGATGACGAAGAGTTGGGCCATCAGGGCACCAAGAGCGAGTATGCCGATCACGATACGCAAGCTTGGAATCTGCTGGATGTTCATGAGCTAACCCTCGTGGCACGTTCAGTAATAGTCAATGGTGTCCCAGACCAAAGGGGGCTCAACACCAGTGCCGAAGCCGCGGCTTCCCTCTCATGCGCGAGGTAGCCGCGGCGGTAGCCAGCGTCAGGTGGGGGAGTCGCCGTCGTACTCTGAATACTCGGGGCTGGGATCGCCCAGGCCACGGGCGGCCAGTGCCTCACCCGTGGCCCGGGCGTACCCCACGGTGGCGATGACCACGGGCAGCGAACGGGCCAGCAAGTTGCGTTCCAGACCCCGGGCGCGGGCTGCGTCCCGAACATCGGCAAACGCACCAATCACAAACGGGATGCTGCGCAGCATCAGGGCAACCGTGAGTGAGAACCGGTCCGGGTCCGCACCGAAGCGCTCTAGCGGCCGGACCAGTGCGGCCAACCCATCCAAGAGTTCGTCCACAGGAGTGGAAGCAGTCAGAACATTGGAAGCTAGTACCGTGGCCACGATGGCGGCAATGACCTGCCATGCCGTCCACGGACCGTGCTGCCACCACTGATAGGTGGCAATGAGCGCCAAGAAGATCAGCATCATCCGGACAGCTCGCCACATCCGCTGCCAAGACAAGCCAGTAACAAAATGGGCAGCTATCACCAGCACCATGGTTGCCGTGGTGGTAACAGCGCCCACGAGGACTGAAATTAGTGGAGATGCCAGGCACAGCACGGCAACGGCGAACAATAGGGCGGCCTTGAGCGCAAGCGGCGTACGGTGAATGAGCGAGTCGCCGGGAACGTACCCGGCAACCATGAAAGCGTGACCGCGCACTAGCCCGCCATCTCCTGGTAAGCGGCAATGGCCTGGTGAGGATCGCCGTCGAACGCTACCTGGCCTTGATCGATCACCAAAGCACGGTCAAAAGTGGCGGCCAGAGAGAGATCGTGGGTGGACATGATGACCTGTTGTGGCAGGCCATTCAGGCGCTGCATGAGCTGGCGAGTGTTACGCAGATCCAGCAGCGTGGAGGGCTCATCCAACACCAAAATGTCCGGATCAACGGCCAAGACAGTTGCTAGTGCGGTCAGCTGCCGCTCGCCACCAGAGAGCTCGTAAATACTGCTCTGTGCAAGATGTTCCAGCCCGTAACTCGCCAAGATGGCCAGCGCCTTGTCCCGGCGCTCCTTTTTACCCAACTTCTGACGGCGCAAGGACAGCTCGAGGTCCTCCTGCGGCGTGGGCATGACCAGTTGCGAGAGGGGATCGGTGAAGACAAACCCCACGCTGCGCCGAACGGCCGCCACATCACTATGAGTGCTGCGGCCGTTCACGGTGACCGTGCCAGTGGTGGGCAGGAGCAGCCCGTTCAGGAGCCGCAACAGGGTTGATTTGCCGGAGCCGTTGGCGCCAATGATGGCGACTCGCTGCTCGGTCAACGTCAGGGAAACGGGGGCCAGGATTTGCTTTGCTTGCTGCGTGCGGGGATCTGCTGGCGGCACGGTGACTCCAGCCTGAGCCAGAACAATGCCGCGGTTTGAGGAATCAGTCACCGTTGGCGGCGCACCAAAAGATCAGGGAAGGCCCGGTGCAGGCTCAGCGCAATGACGACGGCAAGCACGTTCTTGATGATGTCGCCGGGGAGGTAAATGGCATCGGCACCCACGGCCGTGGCCCAATTCATGCCCTTCATAACAAAGCCCACAATGCCAAAGACGTGGATTACGACGGTTCCGGCCATTGCTGCCCCGAACAAGGCCGCGGCGCGCCACCGGCTACGAACGGCCAACGTTGCCAGCAAACCAATAACCGCTGCGCCGAAGATGAAGCCCACAATGTAGCCAGCTGACGGGCTGGCGAGGACGGCCGGTCCTGCGCGGAAGCCGCTAAAGATGGGCAGGCCAATGAGCCCCAACAGTACGTACAGGCCAACGGCGGCGGTGCCGCGGGCAAAGCCCAGAACTAGTTGTGATGTCCAGGGACGTTGTTCTGGCCCCCGCCCGTAATGACACCGTGCCGATTCAAGAAGTATCTGTCCAGACCGCTCGCCATTGAAGGCATGGTAGAGTTTGGGGCATGTCGAGTCCCGAATCAGACAGGTCAGGGGTTGTCGGTCACACCGCCAGCCCCTTGAACCACTAGTTACGACGCCCACGATCTGTGTGGGCGTATGTCTGGCGTACCCGGGGCGCTGGCCGTGGTGACAAGAAGAACCATTTCTTGATCTCACACCTCGGAGTACTCGATGCCTTTTGCCCTCTACATGCTTGCCCTGGCGGTCTTCGTCATGGGCACTTCAGAATTCATGCTCGCGGGATTGCTCCCCGCGATCGCGACCGAACTTGACGTCTCGGTCGGCACTGCGGGCCTGCTGACCTCCGCATTCGCAGTCGGTATGGTCGTCGGCGCGCCAGTGATGGCGGCATTCGCTCGCCGTTGGCCACCGCGGCTCACATTGATCGTTTGCCTTCTCGTGTTCGCGGGAAGCCACGTCATCGGAGCGATGACACCAGTGTTCTCTCTCCTGCTCATCACCCGGGTGCTCAGCGCTCTCGCAAACGCAGGACTCCTCGCCGTAGCACTGAGCATGGCCACTACCCTCGTGCCAGCGAACCAGAAGGGGCGTGCACTGTCGATCCTGCTCTCCGGCACGACGATCGCAACCGTCGTGGGCGTCCCCGCCGGGGCACTGCTCGGCACAGCGCTGGGCTGGCGAACGACGTTCTGGGCGATCGCCATCCTCTGTATTCCTGCGGCCGTTGGAGTCATTCGTGGCGTCACGAACAATGTTGGTCGGAGCGAGACTAGCGCGACCTCACCAAGGCTCCGTGTCGAGCTCAGCCAGTTGGCGACGCCGCGGCTCATCCTGGCCATGGTACTCGGAGCGCTGATCAACGGAGGGACCTTTGCGGCATTCACCTTCCTGGCACCCATCGTGACCGAGACCGCGGGCTTGGCCGAAGCGTGGGTGTCCGTCGCGCTGGTGATGTTCGGCATCGGATCGTTCCTTGGCGTCACGATCGCAGGACGACTATCAGATCAACGACCTGGCCTCGTGCTCGCAGTCGGCGGACCGCTATTGCTGACAGGCTGGATCGTGTTGGCAGTGGTCGCATCTCATCCCGTCGCGCTTATCGTCCTCGTCCTCGTTCAGGGATTCCTGTCGTTCGGCGTCGGCAGTACTCTGATCACGCGTGTGCTGTATGCAGCATCGGGTGCGCCAACGATGGGCGGTTCGTACGCAACCGCAGCATTGAATATCGGAGCTGCAGCGGGGCCCGTGCTTGGTGCGCTCGGGCTCGCGACCGGGCTGGGGCTGCTCGCGCCGGTTTGGGTCGCTTCGGTGCTGACAGCGATCGCTCTCGTCATCATGCTTCTCACCAGACGCGCGCTTACGAAGACCGCGGCGGAGGCCAATTGATGACCCATCCGAACGCTCTTCTCACTCCTCGTGCCCGTCTCCGGTTAGCCCGGCTGATTGTCGAAGACGGCTATCCGGCCACGATCGCCGCAAAGATGTTCATGGTCTCCCCGATCACTGCCCGGAAATGGGCAGGCCGCTACCGGGAAGAGGGTGAGTTTGGGATGCAGGATCGCTCCAGCAAGCCGCACCGGATCCCAGGCAGGACGCCCGAGCATGTCAAGAAGAAGATCATCAACCTGCGCTGGCGGCTTCGACTGGGGCCAGCCCAGATCGCTGCGCGACTTGGTCTCTCGACGTCGACTGTTCACGCGGTCCTCGTCCGTTGCCGCGTGAACCGCCTCTCGCATATCGATCGTGTCACTGGCGAGCCATTGCGGCGATATGAGCATCCTCATCCGGGATCGTTGATTCATGTCGATGTCACGAAGTTCGGCAACATCCCCGACGGCGGTGGACATCGTTACGTAGGTCGGCAGCAAGGCGCACGGAACAAGCTCGCGACTCCGGGATTACCACGAGGAAAAGATCACAAGCCGCGCACCGGGACGGCGTTCGTTCACACAGTCATCGACGACCACTCCCGCGTCGCATACGCAGAAATCTGGTCGGATGAGCAGGCGAGCACAGCGGTGGGAGTTCTCGAACGCGCCGTGGCCTGGTTCGCCGAACGAGGCGTGACCGTCGAGCGAGTCCTATCCGACAACGGGTCGGCATACAGATCCCACGCATGGAGGGACTTCTGCGCTCGGCTCGGCATCCGACACAAGCGGACACGCCCCTACCGGCCGCAGACGAACGGGAAGATCGAGCGATTCCACCGCACGCTCGGGGACGGCTGGGCCTATGCCAGGTTTTACGGTTCAGAGGCCGAACGACGCCTGGCGCTGCCCGGCTGGCTCCACTTCTACAACCACCACCGACACCACTCTGCGATTGGCGGCGTACCCTTCGACCGACTCAACAACGTCCCTGGACATCACAACTAGTCCACACATTGCAACGACCAAGGTTTGCAAGGTGATGGCCACGCCGAAGGGGCCCACATTGATGCCGGGAACGGCAATCGAGGCGGCCAGGAGTGCGGCGAAAACGGCAATGAGGGAAAGGTCCATGGCGCCCCAGCGCTGGCGGCGGCGGCCCGGATTGGCGGTGTGCCCAATCTGTGAGGCGGACTCAGACGTCTTTGTCTGGCGTGATGTTCGATTCATTCTTAGTACTTTCTTCGCGGGGGATTCTCGTTGTGCCGGAACGTCGTTAGACTAAGGAGGTTGTCCAACGCCCTTGGCAAGCACTTGCTGGTTGCGGCTGGCGTGTTCGGCACCTACCCATTCTTTGAAAGGTTACTACGTTGATTACGGTCCAAGACCTTGAGTTACGCGCCGGAGCGCGGTTGCTCATGGACGAAGTGTCATTCCGCATCGACAAAGGTGACAAGGTTGGGCTGGTGGGGCGCAACGGTGCCGGCAAGACCACGTTGACCCGTGTCCTCGCCGGAGAAGGTCTTCCAGCCGGTGGCAAGGTCACCCGTTCCGGTGAAATTGGCTACCTCCCGCAGGACCCCCGCACCCCTGACATGGAGCAGTTGGCCAAGGACCGGATCCTTTCGGCTCGTGACCTGGACAAGGTCATTACCAAACTGCGCAAGGCCGAGACTGACATGGCCAGCGACGACACCAACATTCGTGACAAGGCCATGCGTCGCTACGATCGCTTGGAGCAGGAGTTCCTCGCAGGTGGCGGTTACGCTGCCGAGGCCGAGGCTGCCGCGATCTCTTCCAACCTTGCCTTGCCCGAACGAATCCTGAACCAGCCGTTGAAGACTCTTTCCGGTGGTCAGCGCCGCCGCGTTGAGCTGGCGCGAATCCTCTTCTCCGGCGCACAGACCATGCTGCTCGATGAGCCCACCAACCACTTGGACGCCGATTCCATCTCCTGGTTGCGTGACTTCCTCAAGAGCCACCAGGGCGGGCTGATTGTGATCAGTCACGATACTGAACTGCTTGAAGCCACCGTCAACAAGGTCTACCACCTGGACGCGAACCGGGCCACGATTGACCAGTACAACCTGGGCTGGAAGAAGTACCTGGCCCAGCGTGAAACCGATGAACGTGCCCGACGCCGGGAACGCGCCAACGCGGAAAAGAAGGCTGGCGTCCTGATGGACCAAGCCAACAAGATGCGCGCCAAGGCCACCAAGGCCGTGGCAGCGCAGAACATGGCCAAGCGTGCCGAGCGTCTGCTGGCCGGACTGGAAGAGGTGCGCGCCCAGGACAAGGTGGCAGCGCTGCGCTTCCCCGATCCTTCGCCGTGTGGCAAGACCCCGCTCATGGCTGAAGGTTTGAGCAAGTCCTATGGCTCGCTGGAAATCTTCACCGATGTCAGCCTGGCCATTGACCGTGGTTCCAAGGTGGTCATCTTGGGCCTCAACGGTGCTGGAAAGACCACGCTGCTGCGCATGCTTGCGGGCGTGGCTAAGCCGGACACTGGTGAGATCATTGCCGGTCACGGCCTGAAGGTGGGCTACTACGCCCAGGAGCATGACACCCTGGACGTCACCCGCACGGTTCTGGAAAACATGCGCTCCGCAGCCGGTGACATGAACGACGCCGAAGTTCGCGGCATCCTCGGCTCCTTCCTGTTCTCCGGTGACGATGTCAACAAGCCGGCCGGGGTACTCTCTGGCGGCGAGAAGACACGCCTGGCCTTGGCGACGATCGTGGCGTCCAGCGCCAATGTGTTGCTGCTGGATGAGCCCACGAACAACTTGGACCCCGCCAGCCGCGCCGAAATTCTTGGTGCCCTAAAGAACTACACCGGCGCCGTAGTGCTTGTCAGCCACGATGAAGGCGCCGTGGAGGCCCTGGATCCCGAGCGTGTGGTGCTCCTGCCCGACGGTGACGAGGACCTCTGGAACCCGGACTACCTGGACCTAATCACCCTGGCCTAGTTTCACCGCTCACAAGAAGTACGACGGCGGGTGGTTCCCTTGGAAATCAAGGGAACCACCCGCCGTCGTTGGTTGGGCACAGTGGTGGGCCGGGTGGTGTCCCTATGTTTTTCGTCAAGGCTTTGGAGGGATTTTCTTCAAAGTTTTTTGGGCCACTGTTTTTGGGCAGAGGTAGGTGGCTGGCGGTGCGTGTCCGCCAGCTGACAGCTCGGAACGGTCAGGCGGTTTTCGGGGTTGGGGCTTCGTAGAATGTGCCGTCCCGGAGCATCGCGAAGAGAACGTCGCAACGCCTGCGCGCGAGGGCGATGAGGGCTTGGTTGTGTCGTTTGCCTTCGGCGCGTTTCCGGTCGTAGTAGGCCCGTGAGAGAGGGTCTTTCAGAGCCGCGAACGCGGAGAGAAAGAAAGCCCGCTTGAGGGACTTGTTCCCTTTCTTGGAGGGGTGATCGCCTCGGATCGAGGTTCCGGAGCGCCACGTCACCGGGGCCAGCCCAGCGTAGGAGGCGAGGTGGCCGGAGGTCTGGAATTCCTTACCCGCAACTTCGGTGATGATGCGGGCTTCCGTCCTGACCCCGACCGCCGGCATAGAGGTCAGGACGGCATGAAGAGGGTGATCCTCCACGAGGGTTTCAACCTGAACGAGGAGCTCGTCACGGGCCGTGCGTAGCTGCTTGAGCATGGCAGCGAGCTGCGGCAATACGATGCTCGCGGCACCAGTTCCAGCGACTACCACGGTCTGCTCATCTAGGGCGGTGAAGATCTCGGTAGCCCAGCGTTTCCCAGCCCGCGGCGCATACTTCAAAAGCAAGGCCGTGACTCGGTTCTGGCCGGCCTTGCGGAGCTTATCCGGAGACGGATATTTGATCAGCAATTCGGCCATGGCGGGGTGATCGAGGTGCTTTCCCACCACCCGCTCCAGTGCCGGGTGGATCTGGGTCAACAACCCCCGAATCCGGTTCGAGGTTGCCGTTGCCTGCTTCGCCAGATCGTCATCGAAACCGCAGAGCATCGATAGTTCGGCGGCTTGCTCATCGGCGACGACGATGGAACGCAGGGTGTGTGGCAGGCTTCGGGCGGCTTCAGCAATGATGGCAGCGTCTCGAGCATCTGTCTTGGCTTCTCCGGGATGTAAATCCGCGATGCGGCGCATCGCCAGCCCGGGAATGTAGCCGACCAGTATTCCCTCGGCCTGGGCCACAGCAACGGGCAGGGCGCCGATGGTCGAGGGCTGATCAACGACCAACAACACGGTGCCTTTGCCGGCCACGGCCTTGATGATGGCACGGAGTTTGGCCTCGTCTTGGGGCAGTGCACGGTCGAGGATTTTCTTGCCCGTACGGTCGATCGCGACCGCATGGTGATTGCTCTTACCGACATCGACGCCGATGAAGATATCGACGTCCTCGTGGTTCTTGATCAACGCAAACCTCCCAGAAATAGTGTCATTCATTTCGGTGTTGGCTTGTCCTACGGCGGCAAGGCTCGGCATCCACGTTACGGCTGACCTGCACGGCGGTTCATTGTGCTGGTCCGGTCCCCATTAGCGATCCCCTGGCGCCTATCGAATCCCGGTGACAACACCCCCCGGATCATTGATGACTGGGGGACTTAATCATGCCGGGACCGACAGGCCAACCACCCCAAATCCTACTTATTTATGGGGCTACTAAAAAGGTAACGAGGGGGAAGAATGGTCTGAACCGTCAAGCGGTGCCTCATCGGGCACATGCTCGGACAGGACTCCATCAACAATCGAAGTGAACGCTGCGCGCTCCTCCTCGACGCGGGCCAGCGCCCTGGACACGGACGATGACCCGACTCCCAGCACCTTCGCGATGTGCGCGATGCTCTGCCCCTCGGCGCGCATCTTCGCCGCCGCTTCGGTCCGTTCCGCCGTCATCACCGAGGGTCGACCGCCGACACGTCCCTGGGCTCGCGCGTGAGCCAAGCCGCGGCGGGTATTCTCCCGAATCGTCGAGATACGAAGCTGGGCCAGCACGGCCATGATGCCCACGATGGCCTCACCCATGGGCGTGGACGTATCAACATCCAGGAAGGGCTCGGTGAGGCTCTTAATGCGCACGCCGCGGCGGCCCAAGTCTCGGATGATTTCAATCGCCATCAGCTCGCTGCCTGCGATGCGATCCAGGGCGCGGATCACGAGGGTATCGCCTGCCATGAGATGGTCCAGGCAGGCGATCCACTGCGGCCGGTCCTCGAACCGGCTGGACTCGCCACGATCCACATATACGCGGGCTGCCCCGGCCGCGCGCAGCTCGGCCTCCTGGGCCTCGGGGTTCTGTTCCCGGGTGCTCACTCGGGCATATCCAATAACGTGGCTCATCGTCCTATTCCTGGTCCGTTGGTGCCATAGCCGCGGCCAGGCCTAGCGGGGCCACGGGGCGGGGACTGCTGCCCTGTGGGAGCACTCCGGCCCGGTGCCTTGGGATAACTGGCGCTCAGTGGTGAGCGGGCCAGTGCCGCCGGGTCGACACCTGGCGTTGTCGTCGAGGTCCGCTCGACTGCGATGTGCCGGAACACCGGCACCAGCGAGTCCGGAACCACGTCGTACCGGCCAATATCCGGGCGGCTGAACTCCGATGCCTGGTTCCACACTTGCGGGCTCACTCGCGCATAGTCCAACGTAAAGCGGGACTGTTGGGCCACATGTTCCATGAACACTTTTGAGGAGCGCCCGTTGCCTTCCCGGAACGGATGGGCCTGGTTCACATGAGCAAAAACATTGGCTGCCGCGGCACCGAACTGGTCACGGTCCAACCGGCCCCAATCGGTCTGCTGTACCAGGCGCTTGGCATAGGCCAGGTAGCTGTCTATCTCGCCGGTATTCACATCAGCAAAGCCGCGCATCGTTCCGCTCTTAAGCATGTTCTGGGTGCGGTACTCCCCCGCCCACTCGTAGACGTCCTGGAACAAGTGCCGATGGATCGCGCGCAGGTGCTCGGCGTCGTACGTGTGGGCAACCAGGGAGGGGTCAGCGTTGAGCTGGCGCTGTCTTAGCGCGGTGGCGCTGTACTCGAATGAATGCAACGCGTTGGGGTCGCGAATGTCCGCGACATTGCGCATCGTCGAGTTGTCCGGTGGAGGATAGAAATACGACTCCCAGGTATCGAACCGAGCCACGCGCTTACCGTGCGGCTACAGCCGGTGCAGCACGCAGTGCAGCCTCATGGGCACGGCGCAGATACTCGGCCTCGTCGATCGCGCCGCGGGCCTCGTCGGTCAGGTTCTCGA
Source organism: Glutamicibacter protophormiae (assembly GCF_016894325.1). NCBI lineage: Bacteria > Bacillati > Actinomycetota > Actinomycetes > Micrococcales > Micrococcaceae > Glutamicibacter > Glutamicibacter protophormiae. The sequence goes on along the minus strand of NZ_CP069808.1, from coordinate 24,262 downwards.
CGTCCTCGCGATTCGGGACCCAGCCCTCATGCCAGGCCGCGGCCAGCGACTGCCGAACGGCATTGCGTTGGTTGGCGTCGAGCTGCGCAAACAGTTCTGGCCAGCGTTCCTCAATATCAAACTTCTCGGCCATGGCCTGGCTCCTTCCAAGAAAATCGTCCTACTTCATTCTACCAAATCACCCGAAAACGGTATATAGATAGTTTCGGTTGGTTTTGGTTTCGGGCATAAGTTTCGGGCCGCCTCACCGCGGCGTGTCACTGGAAATAGTGAGTGCCAGGCAAGACGGCCCGAAAACGATCGTTTCCGGTCGCAACTTAGCTCCCGCGCGGGGTGGTTGCCACAAGGAGCGCCCGAAACGTAGATACAGCGCCTATCGGCGGGTGCTTCGACGATTCGCCTCTCCGCCGGTGATGTGGGTTAGTGCGCGGCGCCGAGTTCGATAAGTAGGACTCCACCGATGATGAGCATGATGCCGATACTCATCACCCAAGTGAGTGGTTCCTTGAAGAAGATCCGACTGAGGATCGCAGTGATCGCGACGCCGGCGGCCGCCCAGATCCCGTAGGCGATTCCGAGCGCGACGCCCTGGGCGAGCACCACGGAGAGCATCGTGAAGGCAAAGACGTATCCGACGGCAACGCCGATCCACCAAGGCTTCTTGCCGTCGCTGGCGAGTCGGAGTGAGACGGTGCCGGTAACCTCGCCGACGATGGCGCCGATGAGGGAGAGGAGTGCGAGAGCGGTCACGGAGTGATCTCCTGTGCCTTCTGGGCTGCTTGAGAGCCGAGTTCGACGAGCAGTACGCCACCCATGATCGCGGCGATGCCGATGCCCATGAGGAGAGTGAACGGCTCACCAAAGATGACGAGCGACATGATCGCAGTGAGCGCAACGCCGCTGGCACCCCAGATGCCGTAGCCGACGCCGAGGCCCATCCCCTTGCGCAGCGACATGAACAGCGCAAGGAACGCGCCAACGTAGCCGACGGCGACCACGGCATAGAAACCTGGTGCATCGAGCGCTGCCTTGAGGGAGAGAGAACCGCTCACCTCTAGGAATACGGCGAGGACAAGAAAGGACCATTTATTCATTCGGCCACCTCCTCTGCCAGTAGCTTTGTGGCCAGCGCAAGTACTTTGTTGCGGCCCTCGGCGGGAAGCTGGAGCATGCCGAGCGAACGGTTCAGCCATGCACCGTCGGCCATCAGTCGTACCGCCACCACACGCGGGTCGGTGGGGTCACCGAACCACGGAGACATGCGCTCTTCCCACAGGGCAGTGAGCTTGCCGCGGAGCCGGGGCTCGATGAGCACCGCCAGATCCGCAGCATCGAGCGCGCCGGTGAGAGCCCAGTCGACATACGCGCGCGTACGAGCGGTAGGCGAGTCTTCAGCAAGACGGAGACGTAGATCATGCTCCCATCTGTCAAGGAGATGATCGACGACAGCTACGGTGAGGACTTCCTTTGTGCGAAAGTGGTGCACGAGACCGGCCTTCGTCAGTCCAGCAGCACGCGCTACGGAGTCGAGGGTGAGAGGCTCGCCATGCCGGAGAACGTCGAGTGACGCGTCCAGAATCTCTATCTTAGAAAGCATGAGGAAAAACCTACCATACGTATGGTAGGTCGCGCAAGAGTGCATGCCCGTCGACATTCAAACGGCAGTGACTCGCTACCGGAAACGATCGTTAGTGGACAGGCCCCTACAGGGCGGCGCTAAGAAGAATCCAAATGTTCAAGACGGCAACTCCCCAGGACAGCAACGCCACGCCTTCGGGCAGCGTGAGGAACTGGGTGCTTCTGCTGTGTTCAGGGATGCCGCACCGTCGCAGGCCGTAGCAAGCTCTGGCGCATCGCCCTTCCGCGGTTCCGTTCCATGCGGTGCAGGTGCGCGTCAACCAAACTCCCAAGCCGAGGGGAAGCAGCACAAGCAAGACGGCGAACAGAATTGTCCCGGTGCTGATGGCGTCGGGGTTGCCATCCCAGACCGCGGCCAGGATGAACGCTGCCAGGACGTCGAGGCCGTCGACTCCTGTTGATACCGCTGCCGTCCGATAACGTCGCGTCTGCATCGATCCTCCTGAGGCTCGGCCAGAGCTTCCGGGGGAAGGAGTGGCCGTGCGGTACGGGGTAGGCATGAGATAGTTTCGGTCGAGCCGCGTCGAACTAGCGTACGGACATTTGGTTCCGGGCCGATGCTGGCCGACCTTGCATCGGTTGCTGTACTGGCACATGGTTACTCCCTACGTCGATGTTTCGTACACATAGACACATGCGTAGACGTCTACGATTCGGGTGATTCTCCGAAGTGTGCCCGCACTGCTTCGGCAATCAAGGCCCCGCGGCCTTTGCCTGTAGCGATGGCCAAACGATCCAGATACTCGGCTGTTTCCGGTGGGATTGGCGTTTTGGTCCAGGGTGGGTCGATGGGGTCGCGGCCTTCGTCCTGGGCTGGAATAATCTCTACGCCTCGGTTCGCCATTAGATGGCGTCCTGCGCGCGGGCGGTGTAGGTCATACCGGCCCGGCGCAGCGCGTCAGCCGGTGTACCCTCGGTCCAGTCCGGGGCTTCTCCGGTCATCGGCAAGGGCGTGTTTTTTCGTGCGAGCTCGTGCAGCTCGTCGGTGAACGGCTCCCAGGTGAGGGCGTCGGCGGGCTCGTCGATGGCTTCCACCTCGACGGTGAGCCCGCGCCTGGTCAGTTCTTGACGGATCGAAGCCAGGTAGGCCTCGCGGTAGGCTGCCTGGTCCTGTTCCCAGAGCCGGTCGATTTGCGCGGCGATGGCATCGGCGCGGGCAGCTTGTTCCTCGGTAAGGCTGTCGTCCTGCTCGTGCTTGATGGCCTGTCCGGATTCCTCGTCCCACAGTTGTTCCAGACCGAAGTCATAGAACACGCCCTCAACATCGAGGTGCAGGCGCACCGGCTCGGTCCGCCAGGTCAACAGCTCTTCCTCAGGGGTGGTGCTGCGGACGATCTGCCGCACATAGTCAGCTTCCCAGGAGCCGGGACGACCGGCCAGCAGCGTGTCAACGTCGCCAAGGTTTGCCGCCACGCTCGTGATGACGTGACAGGCGATCTCTCCAAAGTCGGCCGGTTCGGTGTGCTCATTGTCGGTTCCCGCACCGATGGTGCGTGTCGTACGTGCTGCCGCCGTGAGGGCGGCGATGGCCTGGGCGATGTAGTCGGCCCTGGTATCGGGCTGCGCTGGGGTGTCTGCGGGGTCGGTGGCGCTCATGGGGTTTCCTCTCGGATGGTCACGACGGTTCCGGCGTCGATGCCCGCGAGGGCACCGGCCCGGACTTCTAACAGTGCGTCGACGTCGTTAGGAGACGTCCAGCGCGGACAGCGATCTTGGTCGGCCTCAATGCAGGGTTCCAGGGTTTGCACAGCGATCACGCGGTGATCCGCGATCCAGGCGACGTCGATCGGGAATTTCATTCCGGCCATCCACACTTGGCGTTCTGATTGGCTGGCGAATGAAAACAGCATGCCCTGGCCCTCCGACAGCTCGGACCGGCCAGCCAGGCCCGTGCGCTGCTCGTCGGCAGTGCGGGCATGATCTACCTGGAATTCCAGGGCCGGGCCGAGAGTGACGAGGGCGGTCGCGGATTCCGGAGGCGTCGAAGCGCATCCGGCCAGCAGGGCAGACAAAGCCACTGCGGCGGCCGCGTGCGCCCGCATGGCCTTAGTCCTCGGACCCTGCGGCCGCCGCGCCGCCCTGGGGCATCTCGCGGGCTCCCACCGATGGGAAGGGCTCGCCGTTGTTGTATTTAGTTTCCAGGCGCTCAACCTCGGCCATCACGGCGCGGTTGACGAACTGGGACAGGTTGCGGTTTCCCTCGGTGGTCATCGTGTAAAGAATCGCACCACGCACCCGGGCGGTGTCCTCGGGGTCTTGGTAAAACGAAACCTTGTGCGGGTACTTCTTTTTGCCCTCGGCCGGCTTCGGCGCCACTGCCCGCGTTGCGGTAGCTGGAGCGGCCGGCACGCTGGCCGCGGGCACTGGGTCCGCCTGTGCAGCCGGTTGAGGCGGGGTGACGGGGCTTGAACCGGCAAGGGATGACTTGCGCGGGGTGGGGCGGGTCATGGCTTTACTCCTTCGATGGTGGCCAGGTGTTCGCTGTAAAGGGCGCTGAGCGTGGTCGCTTCGGCGCTCCCCCATTCATCGAGGCCGCGCGCGGCTTCGACCGCGTCTGCAATAACAACGCGCTTGGGGATTGGCGGGGTCAACACGCGCAGGTCGCGGGCTTCTGCTGCGGTGTGCAGCTCATCAAGCCACGTTTGACCGCTGACGGTTCGTTCCTCGTGCTGGTTGACGAGGACGCCCGCCACCGTCAACGACGGGTTGTAGTAGGCCCGTACGCTCTCGACGGTGTTAAGGAGCTGGGACAGGCCGCTGAGGCTCCACTGCTTCGAGTGTGTGACAACCATGACCCCTTGGGCCGCGGTCAGCCCATTGATGGTGAGCTGGTCCAGACTCGGGGCGCAGTCGATCAGGATTAGGTCGTAGTCCTCCGCAACGGGGGCCAGGGCTTCCCTCAGGCGTCCCTCACGGCCTGCCCCGGCAATCACCAGTTCATCGCGCACGCTTGCCAGAGCGTCATACAGCGGCGTGGGTACAACGTCGAGGCCGGGCCAGAGGCCCGGCACGATGACGTCACGCACGGTCTCGGATGCGCGGGAGCTGAGCGCGTCGGCTAGTCCTGCCTGGTCCTCGGTTACTGGTTCGGCTGTGACTACGGCGGTGAGGTTGCCCTGGGGGTCGTTGTCGACCACGAGCACCCGTAGGCCGCGGAGCACACCGGAACGTGCCAGGTGGAAGGTGGTCGTCGATTTACCGACGCCGCCCTTCTGATTGCAGAGGGCGAAAATTTGAGCGGTCACTGTATTACCTCCAATAGTGCTAATAGTACTGTCAGGGGTGCGAAGCTTGCCAGCCGCGCACCCCTGACAGGTTAGGCGTCAACCTGCCCTAGTCGCTGCTGCGGCCATTCCGGGCGGTGGTGACCGTCTGGCCGCGCAAGCTCACGGCCACCTCGTCGGCGTTCACTTCGTGCTTGATCCTGGTTCCCTGCTGGCCCTTGTATTCGGTGACGCGATAGCGCCCCGAAAACATCACGCGGATATTGCCGGACTCCTGCGCGGCGGCGACAAGGTTCGTTGCCTGGTCGCCGCTCACGGCGACCTCGTAGGCGATGGCTGGGCCGTCGGCGTAGCTGCCATCCTCCTGGCGCAGCCTGTCGGTGACGATGACGCGGGCGTAGGTGTATGCGCCGCGCTCCCCCTGGCGCAGCTCGGGGGTGGCGGCCAGGTTGCCGGTTCGGGTGATGTGACTCATGGTTCTCTCCTTCGTTGCGTAACTCTAATAGTACTATCAGAGTTACTTGATTGGCAAGGGTTAATGACGCTCGATTTCCATCGGACGTCCGTCCATCTGCGAGGGGTACAGGACCCACTCGATGCCGCTGGACGGGTTGGGGTTTTCGACCCGCACGCCCCGAACAGGCGAACCGAACTCAATAGGCCCCAGGGGGCTGGTCACGCGCAGCGGCGTGCGATACGCGCGGCCCCCGTGACTCAAGATGCGATCCCCGACGCGCAGGTCCGCCAAGCGGTGAATGGTGATGCTCTGCATTGCGACTCCTTTCGATGCATTTCTAACGGTGATAGTACTATCAGGGTCGATGGGAAATTACTCCGCGGCGGCGATGGTCACGGTAACGGGCTCCGTCGCGTTCTCGATATGCACGGCGTAGCCTGTCGGCGTCCGCTCGACATAGGCGGTGAGCACGGTGCGCCCCTCGTCGTCGTCGAAGTCCACGCGCCCATAGCGCTCCGCTTCCTCCTCGCTCGGGAGGTTCCGGGGCTGTACATGCCAGGCCTTCGGCTCCAACCGCTCCCCCGTGTCGTAGGGGGTAATGATCTGCTGTTTCATGACTCCACTCCTCCTGTTCTTCCTAACTCTAATAGTACTATCAGAGTTACCTAAGGTCAACCCTCCCAGGGTCACTCTCCGCCGTTAGCCAGGGCGGCCAATCGACTGATGTTGTCGGGTCGGAAGCCGGACCAGTGGTCCTCGCCCGTGCCGTCCTCCACGACGCACACCGGGGCCTCGGAATACCCCAGCTCCTCGGTGACATACTCGCGAGCTGCGTCATTCTGCCGAATATCCACCTCGACGAAATCGACCCCCTTCGCGGTCATGACGTCCTTGGTCATCTTGCATCGAATGCAGCCCGGCCCTGTGGTGTACACCGTGACCATGCGACTCGCCTCCTGGTTAGTGCTCCTGGTTGCTTCCTCTAACTCTAATAGTACTATCAGTGCGCCCAAAGCAACGGTAATAGTACTATCGTTCATGCTTTTCTGCCGTCGGATAGTGACGCGCCGCTGCTATGTTCTGCATGAGGTCGACAACCTGCCCGGCGCTTCGCCCCTGGCAGCTGTCCAGGGTTTCGCGGACTAGGGCGGCGTGGTATTCCTCGCTGATGCCTGCGATGGTGTCGGCAGCTATCTCCCGTAGATCGCTTTCGGTGGTTTCGCTGCGCCCTGTTGTTTGCGTTTCCATACCTCTAATAGTACTATCACCGCTACTAAAAAGCAACGGTGATAGTACTATTCGGTTAGTGCCAGTAGCGCGGGTTTAGTGCCGTGGGGCCGTCGTAGTCGATGGCCAGCGCCGCCCTGGCGAGCTGGTCGATGTAGATTCCTTCGATGTGTGCGTGCTTGGTTGTTCGCGCAATTTCCCGCACCTCAACGTCGATTTCATCGGCGGGGGTGAGGCTGACCATGACGGCCATCTTGCGCGGCTGCGTACCGCGCGCGCCGCTCTTGGTGAGCGGGAGAACTCGGGCGGTGAACATCAGGCCGCCGCACTGGTGACTGCCTGGCACGGTGGCAAGGTCTGTAGCGCCGAGCGAACCCAGCACGCCCGGGCCGATGGCCCGGCGCAGGTCGCTGGCGGTGCGGCGATGCTCTTCGGTGGCACCGAATACTGCTTTTTCGGGATAGGTGAAAAGTGCCTTGTTCATGGGTTTCCTTTCTCACGGTTTGCATTTACCTCTAATAGTACTATTGCCGCTAACTTTGCTTAGCGGCAATAGTACTATCCGCTAGTCATAGTCAGGCCACCCTCGGTTGGGCCCGTCCTCCACCTCTTCGGGGAACATTTCTTTCCAGGACTTCTCTGCCGCGCGATTGATGCGGTTTTCCTCGTCGGCCCTTGCCTGCCACTCGGAGCTATCAGACATGACACTTTCCTTTCTCTTGCTTGTTCCTTATAACTCTAATAGTACTATCACCGTTACTGAAAAGCAAGGGTGATAGTACTATTCGGGAGAGTTTTTAGGCGGCTTCGGTTTCTTCTTCGCTCTCGGTGATTGCCTCGGCTAGGGTGTGCGCGGTGCGCAGTACGTGGGCGGCGGTTTCCTTGATAGTCTCGGCGTTTCCCTGGCTCCATCCGGCCACGTAGCCGATGCTGTAGGCGCTGGTGTCGAGTCCGAGAATTCCGGCAACTACGTAGGCCACGCTCTCGGCCTCGGTCTCCTTGATGCCTCGGTGCTCGACGTATTCGGCGGGGTCCTCCTCGGCGTGCAGGATGACATGTGCGGCCTCGTGCAGTGCGGTTTTGGCGGCTTGCGCGGGGGAGAGGTCCGAATCCACGACGACGCGGCGGCTCCCGTCGGTGGTGGTGTAGCCGTTGGCCGTGCCGGGGATGGGTTCGCGCGTGACGGTCCAGCCCTGGCCGGTGAGGTAGTCGGTTACGGCGTCAACGATGCCGCTGGGGTCCTCCCCGGTGAGCTTGTGGGCGATGGTGCTCGGGTCCTGTGCCTCGGGGTCGATGGGGTCGGTCTGGCTCATGTCGAATACCGAGACGGGGAAGAATCGGCGGGTGCGCTGTTCCTTCTCCTCGCCTGTGCGCTCGTCTTCCTGGGTGGTTACGACGTCGCGGCCGCCGAAAATGCGGATTCCCTTCTCTCCCTTGCGGACCTGGCGTCCCAGCTTCTGCCAGGTGCGGTATCCGGCAACGTGGGTTGCTTCGGGCTGCTGGGAGAGGATCAACAACAGGTTGTTGATGCTGTAGCGGTGGAAGGACTGCGCGAAGTCCAGGAAGCGCGTCCAGGCTTCGGATTCGCGCAGCTCCTCGACCTGCTGGGCAATTGAGGCTTGCAGGGCTTCGGCTTCGGCGCGGCGCTGCTCGGGGCTCTTGCTGTTCTTGACCTTGCGGACCATGATAAAAACCTCCGGTAATAGTACTAACAGGATGGGGTGGTGAGGCGTTCGCTTGGTGGCCTCGTTCCTGATAAGCGGAGCAGTGCCGGCGCAAGGAGTGAAGTGCAACCCGTAGGGCGGCGGGGGAGAAAGTTTTTTGGCCGAATAAGGAGCTTGCGACGCGGCCAAAAAAGTTTCGGAGGAGCCGGGGCGCAGCCCTTGCGCGTAACGACGGCCGGCAATGATGGAGCGTCAGGAACGAGGTACGAGGGTGTGGCAAAGGTGCTCGGCCGCGCAGCGGCCGTCGGTGTCGTGTCGGCCCGCAGGGGCCGGGGAGCGCGAGGGCGTCAGCCTTCGCAGGGGAGGCCTCTTGGCCGACGGGTGGTGCAGTTTCCGTTCCGTCCCCACTGTGTGCAGGCCAGCCCTGGCGCTAGCTGGGCTGTGCACATTGGGAGTCGGGGGATTCCGGGTGTCGTCGTCCCCAGGTGGGAGGGTGCCTTGGCAGCCATCCACGTGTGGGCGCACGACGTTTCTAGGCGATACGTTCGGCTCCCAGAATGTCGAAGAAAATGCGTTCAATATCCGTCGCGGTGCTGGCGTCCTCTTTTGTCGGGGCGGCTTGTTCAGGCTGCCGACGGGCGGCAACTCCGTTGCGTTCCTCGACAAGCTCGCGTCGGGCCGCTTCGTAGTCGGCTCGGCCGTCGGCTCGACGCGGATACGGGCCATATGCGTGGGTCCCGTCATCGGGAAGAAGCGAAAGCTGTCCCTTGCCTGGGCGGCGGTGCGGCGCGGTGCGGCGCGGTTCATTCATCCAGGATTCCTCCGCTTGCCACCAGGCCCACAATTCCCGTTCGATAGCGTAGCGGTTGGCCCGGTCAACCAGGCGCCCATTGATGCCAAGACGTACTGCGGCGGCCTGGCGGCGGTCGGGTGTGGGCCTGTGCCAGCCATTGCCGTTATTGACCAGGACACCAGCCGCGGTGAGACGGGTAAGGATTCGGAGCATCTGACCAGGTGTAGCACCAAGAGCACGAGCGAAGTCATCGGTTCGTTGAGGATCAGAAGTGGTGTGAGCGTAGGTGTTCCCTGCCAGGTGTCCAAGGCCGGGACCCAGCGTGAATAGGTCGTGCGCGGCGTCCGTCGTGCGGGCGGTGAGCGAGGCGAGGAGGGTAGTTCTTTCTGCGGCCCCGGCCCCTGCGGGGCGCGGGTCCGCTTGTGACCGATCTATATCCAGAGAGCTGTGGATAGTGTCCTGCGGTCCGATTTTCCAGGCAGCTCCATGGGGTCCCTCGGCCGTCCGTTCCTGGTTGATCCAGTCATCGGCGGAGAGGCGCAGGAGGGCCGTGCGGGCCGTTTCCCGGCCGATGCCAGCCATGAGGGCTATGCGGCGGGTATCGGCTTCCACAACGGCGTCCAGGGCCTGTAAGGCAAGGACGCACAGCACGTCGAGCACACGGCGGTCTGCGGGGCCTCCGCCGCGGCTCCATCGGCCGGTGGCCGCGTCGGCGCGGGTTTGGATGTGTCGTACGTGTGCGGCGATGGCGTCGGCGCGCGCGTCGAAAGTGGGATCGTCACCGATCTGGCGATCGCTGCTGGCCACGTACTTGACGGCCTTGTCCCACTGTCGGCGCAGCACGCGCGCAGCGTCGATGTGGCCGCGGGGCTTGCGCTCGTTACGGTCCCGGTAGGTGCGTATGTGTTCCAGGCCGGGGCTGGTGGGCACGAGGGCGGCCACATCGGCGTGCCTCCACCGTGCGGCGGCCGCACCGATCAGGACGCGCCAGAGGACCGCTGAGGCATCGCCCGAGGCGGCATCCTCGCGGAGCGCGGCGGCACTGACGGCAGGCAGCTCGCGCCGAGGGCCAGCCAGGTACAGGCGGGCGTGGTCATCAAGTGGAAGCGGTTTGCGTGGGTCGATGGTGCGAGCCGGTTCGGCGTCGTCGACGAGGACCGCCAGGCGCTCAACGAGGGTTCGCACGGCGGCCGCGGTGCCCGTGGGGTGCGTGAGAATGCTCAGTGAGCCGCTAAGCACGGTGGAATGCCCGCCATTGCGGTGGGGGGAACCTGGCGGGCGTACGCAGCCGGTGACGGCGTTGGCTAGGGGGGAGAGGTCGAGAGTAGGGCAGATGTGGCGGGCCAGGCGCGCCATCGTGGCCACGGTCTCGGCGTCGATGCCTTCCGCCAGGGCGGTCCAGACGTGGCGGCCACCGGCAGGACCGGATTGGCACACAAGGGCGTTCAGCCCTACGTCATTGAGCAAGCCAGAGATGACCTCGGCATCGCGAGCTGCTGCGTTGGCTGCGCCGGGCGTCTTGGCGTCGAGGTCGAAGCAGAGGAGCTTGAACCGTCGATCGGGGTCCGCCAGATAGACCGCCCAGGGACGGTCTGGCTCGTGGGCGTTGACACGGCGATGGCTGGTGTATTCGTTGAGCACTTGGCCATAGGCGTCTACCGTTGCCAGGCGCACGCTGGGGCGTGGGCTGATGGCAGCGGTAAGTTCCCATGGCGCGCCAGTCGTGGCGGCATGGAACTCTGTAGATGTAGACGCTATGATGGGATCAGCCTTTCGGTTAGGTCCGATAGGTACAACGAAGGTCCCGGCTTCGCCAGCCGGTTCTTCATATCGCCAGATCTGATCTGTCTTGCAAACTTCAACAGATCCGGCGCTACGCTTCTGAATCCCCGCCCGGCCAAGGGCGGGGATTCTTTTTTATTTGCGGTCTAGGGGCAGTTCCCCCTCACGAGGATGCGCGGCTGCCCAGCCTGCAGGGCGGCCTTCGGTGTCCTTTTCGGCAGTTTCAACAAGCCACTGCGCGAGGGCTGACCTGGAGGTGCCAGCAGCAGCCGCCATGTCAGTGAGGCGCGCGTCAGCATTGGCCTCAAACCAGAGACCTATCTTTTTCGCTTCTTTGAGCGAACCGCGTTCGCGGCCACGTGCGTTCATAACAACCACCCTAGCGGTGACGGAACCATTAAGTGTAACGACACGCGAATTTTTTCATTTCGAGTCGTCAAATTCAGTACTCGGCGGATCAACCGTGATCCTATGAGGGTCGGTGATGCCACACTGCCCGCAGTTTGCAGCGGTGACGCTCTGTAGGCGGCGGCACTTGCGGCAGCGGCCTTCGTGCACACCGAGGGTATCGGCCGCCGGGATCATGCCCTGTTCGTCGACGAGCTGCACGATTCCCTGGGGCCGGATACCCAGTACCCATGCTGAGGTGTCCTCGGTGACAGTGAGGCGTACGGGACGGCCCAGGCGTGCGGCGATCGCCGTGCAATGGGCAATCATGCCGGTGCGCAGCTCGTCGACTGAGAGAGCCTGGCAGGCGTGTTCGGTGCCATTGATAGTCAGGCTTCCGGTCCCGTCGGGGCGGACTGTCGCGGTGAGCCGCGGCCAGTCCGCTACCCGCTCGGGTTGGGGGAGAGCCTGGGAACGGATCATAGTCCGCGTGCGACCGCCGCACCGGCTGCCAGCCAGGCGCGCTGTGTCGCTGGTCGGAGGGAGCCGTATCGAAGTACCCCGTCGACCATCGCGGGGTCATGCGGGATGGTGATGGCTTCGCGGGCAAGGTCTCGGTATCCGGTGGCCACGCGGGTCAAGTCGGAGGCGTGCGCCTTGGGGTCGGCCTGGTTCACGATGACGACGGCTTGTTCTGCTAGGCGGGCCGAGCGTTCGTCTCGTTCGGCCAGTGCCTCTAGAAGAAGCGCTCCGGCTTCCGCATGGTCATCTCGGGTGGTGGTGGCCACCACGAGCTGGTCGGTGTGGTCGATCATTCGACGCCACATCGGGTCCGACTCATCGTTGCCGCTGTCGATGAAGATCAGGCGGTAGTACTTGCTGGCCACTTGGTGGATGGAGTCAACATCTTCGGCGTCGACTCGCTGGGCAGAAGCCAGTTCCATCGGTTTGGATCGCAGGACGTCGAACCGATCGCGGGTTTGGTGGTGCACGTAGTGGGCGAGGTCGGCAGACTGCGCACCAGTGCTGAGCAGGCGTTCGACCTGGGGCAGTAGTTCCAGCAGGGTTGCTTCGTGCGGTCCTTGCTCGGTGCGCCAGCCGAGTGTTCCACGGGTCTGGTTGTTGTCCCAGGTCAGTACCCCGGCTCCTCCGTAGCGCGCGAATACCGCCGCGAGAAGTGCCGTGGAAGGGGTTTTGCCGGCCCCGCCCTTGCCGTTGACGATGGCAATGGTTCGTGGCCCTGGCCAGTGCTGGCTCACGGCCTGCACATCTGCCCGTTCGGCGCGTTCCGCCTCGTTGGGGCTCATGCGGATGCCCATGCGTGTGAAGCTTCCGCGCCATCCCTTGGTTGCCGGTTCCTCGGCCTGTTCTTGGGTAAGGAAGGATTGGCGGCGTTCACGCCTGCTGGGGTAACTGGTGACCGTCGCGGCGGTCTCTGCTTGTTGTTCGGCGGAGCGGACCCATCCTGGGGCCTGCTGCGTGGCGTCTTGATCAACTGGTGACGCGCTGGCTTCTGTTTCCGCCTCGGGTGTTGACTCTTGGCTTGAGACTTCGCTGGCCGGTTTCTCCCCAGATTCTGGTTCGGTAGAAGCCTCAGGCCGCTGGCGCGGCTTGGCCTCTGCTGTGTCATCAGGCTCTACCGTGCCATCTGCGTGGATGATAAGTGGCCAGTCTCCATCAGGGTCACTCATGCTTGCACGGACGCGGCGGCCGAGTTTATCCGCTGTCTGTGCCACCAGGCTGATAACGGCGGTGCGTGCGTCGGGCAGGCTGTTGGTGCGGATTTGGTGGACAGTCCCGCCGATGCTGACTTCTCCGGTGCCGTCGTCCTTGATGACTGCTTCAACCCGTGGCCATGTGGCCGTTGTTTCCGTGCTCATGATGACTCCTTCGGTTAGTAAGTGATCCCGACTTCTGCCAGGAATGAGATGGGGTCTACCTTTTCGCCGTTCACTTGCACCTCGAAGTGCAGGTGGCATCCGGTGCTGAATCCCGAGCTTCCAGTGCGGGCGATCTGTTGTCCGGCTTTTACCTTGTCTCCCACGTCTACAAGAATTCCGTTCGCGTACATGTGGACGTACCAGGTGGTGACACCTCCGCCGTGATCAACTTCGATACGCCAGCCCCCGCCAGAGTCTTGGACGATCTGGCTGACGGTGCCTTTCTGTGCGGCCCAGATGGGTCCGTCGCAGCCACCGGCCTGGAAATCGGTGCCGAAGTGGAATGGGTAGGTCGGTCCACTAGGGGTCTGAATGACAGGACGGGGACCAAATGATGCGTTGATCGGTCCGTCGCCCGGCTTGGCCCACCCGTTTTGGTTGACTTCGCCGGACTCGGTTTCTCCGCTGGAACATTCTTCGCCTCCACCATTTTCGGCATTGAGCCCGGTGTCGACGCCGGACAATCCTTCGACGACTGCGACGGCTGCTGGCCAGTACTTTTCGTAGTGGTATGGGTCGGCGTTGATCTGCACCCGGTGGGCAACAATGGTGGGCGCCAGGGATTCGCGGTCCTCAATCTTGGCCAGGACTTTGAAGAAGCTGGTTGCGGAAATGTAGGGGTCCATCCGGTCCTCGTAGGACCCCCACGCCCCGTTATCACGCTGCTGGAACAGTCCGCGTGAGTCTGGTCCCGGCCCATCCCCATAATCAAGGACACGCAAGGTCGATTCGCCCATTGCGGTCATCACGCCGATGGTTTGGTCTCTTACGCCCAGGTCCAGGTCCTTACCGGCCTGGATGATGTGGGCGGCATTGACCAACTGCTCGTGTCCGTACCCTGAGATTTCGTTGTCAGGAACGGTATCCGGGTCGATGCTGAGGCTGTTGCCGGACCCATCGGGATTGCATGCTGCTGCTGCGTCGTCCGAGCCACCCAGGAGGACAATGCTGAACACCAGGCCCAGCACGAGTGCGGGGATGGCGAGGAGAGCGATGAGCCCTCCTGATTTGCGCTCGGACATGATTAGTTGGCCTCCTCCGGCGGGGTGAAACGGCTGACTTTCCATGGAGCATTGGCAGCACTGCGGTTCAGGATGAGGGTGTAAGTCCCTGCATTTGTCGGGACTTCCACGACTCCGACGTAGGCGCTGGAATCATCCACCAGCTTTCCGGCCCCGGTGACTTTGTTCGCCGGGATGGAAGCCGGTTGCACGTAGGAGTAATCCGCGCTGGCTTGTTGTGTGAGAAGCGGTTGGACGTCGGCCCACCAGGTTTTCTGGTCCAGGTTCGGACGTGCGAAGGCCTTCATTGCCGTTTCCGCTGCCTTGATGACGCTTGTTCGCGCGGCTTCATCCCAGGTTGGGACTTCAACGGGGGAGGCGGTTTCCTGGGTGTCCTCATCCAGCTGTCCAGTTGGTGCCGGGGTGAACTGGTCCAAATCGGGCATTGTGGGAGCGGTACTTGGCGGATTGCTCGGCGCAGGCTCGTTGGACTGCTGTCCACCGCCGCAAGCGCTCAGCATGAGGGCGGTGGCCAGGGCGCAGGCTCCTAGGGCTGTTCGTTGCATATCATTCCTCCTCCAAGTGTGCAGGTGTGTCTTTAACTCGCGGAGTGTTAGCCCCTTTGCGTAAAGTCTCCTTTAAATCATCACGAAGGATAAACCATGTTGTGCCTACTTTATAGCCGGGAATTACCCCGTCGCGCAGCCAGTGATAGACGCCCTGTTTCGTCATGCCCAGGATTTCCGCGACTTCGGGCGCAGTTAAGGTCGCTCGGCGACCTTCGAATAGTGCATCGAGGCCGTCGGTCATGATGCACCCCCGACATTGTGTCCGCATGAACCAATGTTATACGCAAACATACTGTATTACCATCCTTAATACTCAAAAATACTCTGTATAGCTCTATTGCCCTGGTTGCCTAAACTCGATAGAATAAAGATGTAGGAACCTATGTACACCATTATGATGCGGAGCGTGTCGTTGTGACAGATGCCAACAACCCGTGGCTCTCTCGGTCAACATCACCGGAGCCCGTGGACGTGAAAGCCCCCGAGGTGGAGGTGCCACCTGCGACCGGGCCTGTGAGCCCGCAGAGCGGCGTGCCCGCGCCTGACCGCGTGGATCAACTGCCGGTGCAGGATCGCCAGAATGACGCCGATCTATGGTGGCTAGGTGTACATGGTGGCGCTGGCGAATCCAGCCTTTCGACGCTGGTTCCCGACTGGCCCGCGGCCGACCATGGATGGCCACGAACACCAGGAAACGATGCTGTCCGTGTCGTTCTCGTCGCCCGGTCCAACATGCGCGGCCTGCGAGCCGCCCAGGTGGCCGCAACGCAGTGGGCTGCCGGAATGGTCCCACATATCGAAATTCTTGGCCTGGTGGTCGTCGCGGACGCGCCAGGTCGGCTCCCTCGCCCCCTGCGCGATTTTGCGCAGGTAGTCGGCGGGGGAGTTCCACGCACATGGACTGTGCCGTGGATCGAATCGTGGCGTTTGGATGAGCCTGTGGCTCTATCAGACGCCCCGCGTGGTGTCCGTCGACTCGTCGACGAGCTAAGCGCTCTTATCCAATCCGGTGCCGACGGCATCACCAATCGAAAGGAACAGCAATGAGCTTGCTTCTGACTGCTGCATCGACGATGGGCGACGTTGTCGCCGCGATGCCTCTCCAACTCCCTAACCCCGATCCGATCCAGCCCCCGGGAACCGGCGGTTTCAACCAGGTGATGGGCTGGGGCAAATGGGTTGCCCTCGCAGTCTGCATCCTGGGCCTGTTCGCCGCCGGTGCGTTGATGGCAATTAATTCCCGCCGCGGCGAAGGCGGCGAACACGTCGGCAAGATCGGCATGGCACTAGGCGGTGTGATCGTCATTTCGGCGGCTGCCGCCCTCGTTGGCTTCCTGGCCGGAGCCTGATCGGAGAAATCAAAATGACTACTGAGGACAACGAACAGAGCCCCTTCACCAAGCCAGGATTCATTATCGCGGCTGTGGTGGTGTTCCTGATCGTGGTGCTCGGGGTAGTTATCGGTTTCGTCAATGCGAACCGAAACGATCCTGAGACTGCGCCCTCGCCGTCATCGCCAACTAACACCAGCGCCGCCCCGACCACCGAACCTTCGGCGGTCGCGGGCGGCGCGAGTGTTTGCGGCCTTAGCGGCGAAGTACTGAGCGGTTCCCTAACCACCGCCCCGGAAGCGAAATGGGAATACCTAGGCACGACGGCCTACCCAACTTCATCGAAATTTGGGCCTGCTGAAAAAAGCGATAAGAAATATCGCTACTGCTTCCAGCATTCGCCGGAAGGTGCGGTATTCGCGGCCGGGAATGCCCTTGTGCAGGGTTCCTCCCCAGAAGTCTCGGGACCTTGGATTGAGTATTTCCTGTCCACAGAGACTCCAAACCGTAGTGACCTTCTCACCGAAGTGAGTTCCGGTACCTCGTCTGAAACGCGAATGGGCATCTCAGGATTTAAGATCCTCGAATATGACGGCGAGACGGCCCGCATTGATATAGCTGCCAAAGCCGTCGGCAACGGTAATTCCGTGTATGCATCCGCTGTCTATGACTTGGTTTGGGAAGACGGAGATTGGAAGTTACTGCCACAGAATCCAACCGATCCTCTGCGAATTGCGCAGATTCCTGATGTTTCAGGATATATAGCCTGGGGGGAGTAAACAGACATGGCAAAAGAATGTGGCCTCTTTGATGCTGGCTGCAAGCTCGATAACTGGGTTGAATCAACGGTTGGGGATGCTATCGAGAATATGGCCAACGCGATCATGGAGGCGTTTGGCAAAGCGATCGGATCGCTAGGTACGGTATGGGTTCACATCGGAACGCCAAACCTCACTGGAACTGGCGGCGGGTCCTCAATTGAGGCTGGCAGCTCGGCCCCAAATTCGACGAACATCAGCATAGTTATGGGCTATGTAACCTGGATCAGCCTTGCCGTCGCCATCATCTCCTTGTTCATCCTCGGCGCTCTTATCGCTACGCGCATGCGTGCGGGTGAAGGTGTTGCCGCGGTGGGCAAGATTGGCCTCATTCTGGCAGCCGTCGTATTCATTTCCGGTGCAAGTGCCATGGTGTCAGGCCTTATGCCTTCCGGCCCAAATAATGCCGGTGGCGCAGTGCTATTCATCCAATCTGGGCTGTGGTGGTACATGGGTGCAGCGGCGATAGTTTCCGTCATCATCGGTGGTGCACGGATGGTCTGGGAACAGCGAGCTGAACCTGGACGCGAAACAGTCAAGAGTCTGCTGACCCTGGTGGTTGTTGCAGGTGCAGGCGTGACCATTGTCGGGTTGCTGGTCGCGGCTGCCGATTCGTTCGCAGTCTGGATCATCGACGGTTCGCTGGATTGCAGTGTTACCGAAGGATCAGCTTGTTTCGGTGAAAACATGCTGACGCTGCTTGCCTTGACCACAAATCCATCAACTGGTGGGCTAGGCGCAATCCTCATCATCATTCTGGGGCTGATCGCTATTCTCGCGGCCGCGTTCCAGATTGTGCTCATGGTGGCACGCGGAGGAATGCTGGTCATCCTGGCCGGAATTCTTCCTCTGGCTGCTTCATTCACCAACACCGAAATGGGCAAAAGCTGGTTCAAGAAGTGCATCGGCTGGCTCGTCGCATTTATCCTCTATAAGCCCGCGGCAGCGATTGTTTATGCGGCGGCTTTCCAGCTCGTCGGAACCGACGTTTTTGCCGACGATGGAACTGGCTTGCTGGCTGTGCTTACGGGGCTGATGCTGATGATTATTGCCTTGTTTGCGATGCCTGCCTTGATGCGCTTCGTGACTCCCATGGTTGGGGCCATGGCGGGAGGTGCTGCCGGAGGCATGCTGGCGGCCGGTGCATTGGCGGCCTTGCCTAGCGGCGCGGCGGCCATTGGCCGCCTGGCGTCGAACAATGGTGGCGGGTCGGCGAATTCATCGGCTCCCAACGGCAATTCAGGTTCGAACGGGGAGCAAGGATCACAGGGGCCTTCGGGCGGCCGTGGTGGCGGGGATTCCGCTACACAGGCTGCTCAGACCTCCGGGCCTCAGCAAAGTGGTTCCGGTAGCGGTTCTGGGGCTGCGGCCTCATCCGGGGGAGGGTCCGGAGCTGCACCGTCGTCCGGCGGTGCAACACAAGGCCAGGGTGCTGCGGCTGCGTCTGCTGGTGCAGGCGGAGGAGCCGCTGCTGGTGGTGGAGCTGCTGCTGGTGCAGGAGGAGGAGCCGCTGCTGGTGGTGGAGCTGCTGCTGGTGCAGGAGGAGGAGCTGCCGCCGCGGGGGCTGCGGCTGGTCCGGTTGGTCTTGCCGCGGGTGCGGCATTAGAAGCAGGCAAGAAGGCTGGCCAAGCCGCTGCGGGAGCGGCGCAGAGTGTCGGCGAACAATCCACAGGTGAAGAAGGGGGCGGGCCAGATGGCAGCCGTTGATATGCAGAACAGAGGTCCACGGACCTATGGAAACTGGCGTCGTCCGACGTCGCCAGGCATCCTCGGACTGGGGTCCGTTGGCACGGTGCTGCTGCTGGGCGGATTGATCCTGGTTGTTGTCGTGGTCATGATCGCCGGCCTTCTAGAGGCGGTGATCCTTGGCGGCATTCTCGGGTTGGTGATGCTGGCAGTCCTGACGAAGGACTCACACGGCAAGAACATTCTTAGCCGCGGTGGTGCTCGCGTCGCTTGGTGGTCCTCCCGTTCCCGCGGTTCGAACATCTACCGTTCAGGTCCGTTGGGTCGGGCTTTGTGGGGTACTTTCCAACTCCCTGGATTGGCTGCCCCTACTCGGTTGACCGAGCACACTGATTCCTACGGGCGTAAGTTCGCGCTGCTCTACACTCCGGCAACGTCCTCGTTCTCGGTGGTCATTGGCACCGAGCCAGACGGAGCGGCCCTGGTTGACCAGGAACAGATTGATGTGTGGGTGGCCGATTGGGGTCACTGGCTCGCAAACCTGGGCGATGAACCGGGCATTGAGGCGGCCTCGGTAACTATCGAAGCCGCCCCCGATTCAGGAACGCGCTTGCGTCGTGAAATTGATATGAACATGGACGACGAGGCCCCGGCCTTTGCCAAGGCCATGCTGGGCGAAGTGCGCGTGACCTATCCTTCTGGTTCGTCAACGGTGAAGGCTTTCGCCTCCATTACGTTCAATGCGTCCCATCGCTCGGGTAGCAAGAAGCGCCAGGCGGAGGAAATGGCCCGCGAGCTGGCTGCGCGTTTGCCTGGCTTGACCGCTGGATTGCAGGCGACCGGGGCCGGTGCTGCTCACCCGCTTTCAGCGCAGGAACTGTGCGAGACAATCCGCATTGCCTACGATCCAGCCGCCGCCGTGCTGATCGACGAAGCCCACGCGGCAGGCGAGACGCCGGAACTGACCTGGCCAGATGTTGGCCCTTCGGCAGCTCAGGCCTCTTGGGGCGGATACCGCCACGATTCGGCCTACTCCTGCACTTGGGCGATGACCTCGGCACCGCGCGGTAACGTCCAAAGCGGCGTGCTGGCTCGTCTGCTCGCTCCGCACCGCGATATTGCTCGTAAGCGCGTCACCTTGCTGTATCGCCCGATCGACGCCGCGAAGGCTGCCGCCATGGTGGAGGCAGACCTGCGCGCCGCTGAGTTCCGGGTGACGTCGACCAACAAGCCAGCGGCCCGCGATAGCCTCGCGGTTCGCGCGGCGGCGGCAACGGCCAGTGAGGAAGCTTCCGGTGCTGGTTTGGTCCAGTTCGGAATGCTGGTGACGGCCACGGTGACCGACCTGGAAAAGGAAGCCGATGCACGAGCTGCCATCGACAACCTCTCCGCCACGGCCCGTCTGCGTATTCGCCCGGTGTATGGATCGCAGGACTCGGCATTTGCCGCTGCCCTCCCCTTGGGCCTGGTACTGCCAAAGCACATCAAGGTCCCGGCTGAATTGAGGGAGAAGCTATGAGCCAGAAAGTAGTCAAGGCGCAAAAGCGTGAGGCCCGGCGCGGTCTGTCGTTCTTCCCGAATCCGTGGAAGAACCTCTCCAAGGCCAATAAAAAGCGCGCACTGAAAGTCATGGCCGAGCCGGTAGAGGTAAAGCCGCAGCGACCTCCCATGCGTGGGTGGATTGGCCGCGGCCGCGGTCAGTCAGTTTATGTGCAGCAAGCCGATGAGTGGCGCGGCACCACAGTTCAGGTGTGCGGTATGTGGCCGTTTGCCATCGGCACCGGAACACCGATGGTCGGTGTCCCGCTTGGCCGCCACATCCACACCGGAGCCACTTTGTGCTGTGATCCCATTTCCTGGTTCCAACGAGCCAAGCTCATCAGCAATCCGAGTGCTTTCGTATTGGGAAAGCCTGGCCTGGGCAAGTCGACGCTGGTTCGACGGATGGCTACGGGGCTGGCTGGGTACGGCGTAATGCCCCTGGTTCTGGGGGATTTGAAGCCTGATTATGTTGACCTCATCGAGGCCATGGGCGGCCAGATCATCACCCTGGGCCGTGGGCGCGGGTACTTGAATGTGCTCGATCCTGGTGAAGCTACCGAAGCAGCCGAGCGGCTGCGCGCTTCCGGACATGAGAAGGAAGCCGCCCAGGTGATGGCCGATGCACACGGACGTCGGCACACGATGGTCTCGGCGCTCCTGACGATTTTGCGTTCAGCTCCGCCAACGGACCGCGAGGAAACGATCATTGACAGGTCCTTGAAGTGGCTCGACGCTCATCACGAGGGTGTGCCGGTACTGGGAGACCTGCTCCGGGTGATCCAGGACGGCCCGGAGGAGGTTCGGGCGGTGGCTCTGGACCGTGGCGATGATACCCGTTACAAGGCGATCACCGAGAGCCTGGAAGCCTCCCTCATCGGCCTGGTGGGTGGCGGGCGTCTTGGCGAGACGTTCTCCCGCCAGACAACGAATCCGATGCGTCGCGATGCCCCGGTGGTCTACGACGTGTCCGCCATCGACGATTCCGAAATGGACCTACAGGCTGCCACGTTGCTGGCCTGCTGGTCAGCCGGGTTCGGCACGGTCAACGTGGCCAACGCCTTGGCTGATGCTGGGCTGGAACCACGGCGGCACTATTTCGTCATCCTCGACGAGCTGTGGCGTGCCCTGCGCGCCGGACGCGGCATGGTCGATCGCGTCGACGCATTGACCCGTTTGAACCGCCAACGCGGTGTCGGCATGGCAATGATTTCGCACACCATGAGTGACCTGCTGGCCCTGGCCAGCGAAGAGGACCGGATGAAGGCTCGCGGTTTCGTCGAGCGTTCCGGCATGGTCATCTGCGGCGGATTGCCCTCGGCCGAGATGCCCCAGCTCACTGCCGCGGTGCCGTTCTCCGAAGCGGAACAAGGTTTGTTGATCGGTTGGCAGGACCCGCCTGCGTGGGACCCTGCTGCTGGGCAGGAAGCCGACCCTCCGGGACGCGGCAAGTTCCTGGTGAAGGTTGGCGGCCGTCCAGGCATTCCCGTCAATGTGCAGCTGACTGACGTTGAAAAATCTATCAATGACACCAACAAGCTTTGGCACGAACGGTCGCGCGTCGGCCGCCGTGCACTGCATGTCGTCGAGGAGGCAGAAGCATGAGCATCCAGAACAACCGCCGCCGGGATCCCGGCGGCATGGGCTCTGAGGCGGTCCTGGTCTGGATCGGTATTGTCGTGGTGGTGGTCGGTGTCGGCTCGATCTACGCCGCGATGTTCCTGGGCCACAAGATTGCAGGGACCGGCGAAGTTTTGCCCGCCGATCCGTTCTCCCTGGTGTTCGGTCTCTTCGGTGGCAAGCTGAGCTGGCCAGGTGCGCCAGGATGGTGGGTACTGGCCGGGATGGGCCTCGTTGTCATCGTCCTGGCGGTGCTATTCGGCTTGCTGCTTCGCCGTATGCGCAAGGGCCGTAGCCGCGTGGACCGGGCCGCCTCCTACATGGGTCGGGGCAAGGACATTGAATCGTTGACGTCCAAGGCAGCGCAGGCTTCGGCCAAGCGGCTGGGCGTCGAGAACTCCTGCGGTGTCCCGATTGGCCGAACCGTTGGAGGCGGGGCACCGCTGCATGGCTCCTGGGAGGACATGCACATTGATATTTGGGGGCCGCGTACAGGCAAGACGACAAGTCGCGCGGTTCCGGCCATCCTCGATGCTCCAGGCGGTGTCTTGGTGACTTCCAATAAACGCGACGTAGTGGACGCCACCAGGGACGTGCGGGCCAAGACTGGCCCGGTGTGGGTCTTTGATCCCCAGTCGATCGCCTTGGAAGAACCGAACTGGTGGTGGAATCCGCTCTCGTACGTCACTGACGAAGTGCGCGCGGCCAAGCTGGCCGAGCACTTCGCTTCTGGCTCTCGTGACCCCGGCGCTAAGACTGACGCCTATTTCGACCCGGCGGGCCAGGACCTCTTGGCCGGTCTGCTGCTGGCTGCGGCTTTGGATCACCGGGCCATTACCGACGTGTACACGTGGCTGACTCGTCCCACCGATGACACGGCGGTGGAGATTCTTCGCGAGCATGGTTTCGCGTTGACCGCCGATCAGGTGGCCGGTGTGATTGACGCTCCCGAAAAGCAGCGCGGCGGCGTGTATGGCACGGCACAGCAGATGGCCTCGTGCCTGACCAATCGCCAGGTCTCCACCTGGGTGACCCCACGCGGCGCGGCCGACACGCGGCCGCATTTTGACCCGGCGGGGTTCGTCCGTGATGGTGGCACGCTCTATTCCTTGTCCAAGGAAGGCCGTGGCACCGCGGGACCGTTGGTCACCGCACTGACAGTCGCCGTGGTGGAAGCCGCGGAGGAGCTGGCCGCCCGGTCTGCCGGGGGCCGGCTAAAGACTCCCCTGGTGGGAGTGCTCGACGAGGCCGCCAACGTCTGCCGGTGGCGTGATCTGCCGAACCTCTACAGCCACTATGGTTCCCGCGGAATCATTCTCATGACCATTCTGCAGAGCTGGTCCCAGGGCGTCGAGGTGTGGGGCGAATCCGGGATGAAGAAGCTGTGGAGCGCATCGAATATCCGCGTCTACGGCGGCGGTGGCACCACCCATGACGGCAGCTTCCTCGAGGACCTGGCCCGCATGATCGGTGACTATGACCGTCTGACGTCCTCCACCTCGTACGGGCGCGGACAGCGCACTGTATCGCAGCAACTCCACCGTGAGCGCATCCTGGACGTCGACGACCTGGCGGCCATGCCCAAGGGGCGCGCTGTGGTGCTGTCCTCAGGCAACCGGCCCACACTGATCCGCACGCAGCCATGGATGGCTGGCCCGCACGCTGACGCCGTGCGGGCGTCCATCCTGGCTCATGATCCCGAAGCCGAGAAAACGATTCTCGAAGCGGAAAAGGAACTCTCGGTGGTTGAATCCGCATTGAGTGCGGAGGGCGCATCGTGAGCGACTGGGGAGAGGACGAATACAGCGGAAACGCGGGGCAGCCTTCCGCTGCCACCGATACACCCCGCTCGCCTGGGCGGGTGTTTGGGCTCGACATTGGCGGGCTTGCCGGTGAATACGTTGATGCGGCGGTCAAGGCCTCGGTCCGCAAGCAGGTCAATAACGTGGCCACGGCCGCGGTCGACGAAGCCCTGACTGAGGAGCTGTTGGAATCCCTCAGGGAGAGAGCTGGCCAGGCGGCCGTGGCCGCCGTGACTGAACAGGTCGAGGCCAACGAGGCGGTCGACGAAGCCCAGGACGACAATGGCGAGGCTGAACCGGAGGAATCCCTCTACTACGGTTCCGTCGATGAGTTTGTTCGTGAGTACCTGCGCAATGTCTATCGACGGGCGATCAACGGCCGCGCGCGGGTCTGGGCTGCCCGGTGGTGGGAATATGACGAGGCAGTGATTCGTCTGGAAGCGCTATGGCGTTCCTGGGAACACCTGCGCATGGACCCCAGCACCGGCATGAGCGTGTGGTGGCGCGACCACGCGGACCACCATATGGCGGTCTTGCTGGACCCGGACGGGCCGTTTTCCTCGGCAGCGGACGCCGACGAAAACAAGTCCAAAAAAGGGCAGCCATTGCCCTATGCAGCTCCGCCGGAGGGCTTGTTCCCTGACCAACGTCAAGTCCACGAATCAAAGGATGACGTATCTCGGGAGGAGGAACCGGAACCACCCGCCGAAGAATGGCCGGGCTAGTTTTCAATGAATCATCTGAAAGTGAGGAAACACCATGAACGAAGCAGTACAAGTCGCTG
>NZ_CP069807.1:0-71437 GCF_016894325.1 Glutamicibacter protophormiae | reverse complement strand
GGCGGAGATTGGACGGACGGAACGATGACGGATTTCAAGTGGCGCCATTTCCAGGGTGATGTGATCCTGTGGGCGGTGCGCTGGTATTGTCGCTATCCGATCAGCTATCGCGACCTTGAGGAAATGCTGGCGGAACGCGGCATTTCGGTCGACCATACGACGATCTATCGCTGGGTCCAGTGCTACGCCCCGGAGATGGAGAAGCGGCTGCGCTGGTTCTGGCGGCGTGGCTTTGATCCGAGCTGGCGCCTGGATGAAACCTACGTCAAGGTGCGGGGCAAGTGGACCTACCTGTACCGGGCAGTCGACAAGCGGGGCGACACGATCGATTTCTACCTGTCGCCGACCCGCAGCGCCAAGGCAGCGAAGCGGTTCCTGGGCAAGGCCCTGCGAGGCCTGAAGCACTGGGAAAAGCCTGCCACGCTCAATACCGACAAAGCGCCGAGCTATGGTGCAGCGATCACCGAATTGAAGCGCGAAGGAAAGCTGGACCGGGAGACGGCCCACCGGCAGGTGAAGTATCTCAATAACGTGATCGAGGCCGATCACGGAAAGCTCAAGATACTGATCAAGCCGGTGCGCGGTTTCAAATCGATCCCCACGGCCTATGCCACGATCAAGGGATTCGAAGTCATGCGAGCCCTGCGCAAAGGACAGGCTCGCCCCTGGTGCCTGCAGCCCGGCATCAGGGGCGAGGTGCGCCTTGTGGAGAGAGCTTTTGGCATTGGGCCCTCGGCGCTGACGGAGGCCATGGGCATGCTCAACCACCATTTCGCAGCAGCCGCCTGATCGGCGCAGAGCGACAGCCTACCTCTGACTGCCGCCAATCTTTGCAACAGAGCCCACCATGCCCGTGCACGCGACAGCTGCTCGCGCAGGCTGGGTGCCAAGCTCTCGGGTAACATCAAGGCCCGATCCTTGGAGCCCTTGCCCTCCCGCACGATGATCGTGCCGTGATCGAAATCCAGATCCTTGACCCGCAGTTGCAAACCCTCACTGATCCGCATGCCCGTTCCATACAGAAGCTGGGCGAACAAACGATGCTCGCCTTCCAGAAAACCGAGGATGCGAACCACTTCATCCGGGGTCAGCACCACCGGCAAGCGCCGCGACGGCCGAGGTCTTCCGATCTCCTGAAGCCAGGGCAGATCCGTGCACAGCACCTTGCCGTAGAAGAACAGCAAGGCCGCCAATGCCTGACGATGCGTGGAGACCGAAACCTTGCGCTCGTTCGCCAGCCAGGACAGAAATGCCTCGACTTCGCTGCTGCCCAAGGTTGCCGGGTGACGCACACCGTGGAAACGGATGAAGGCACGAACCCAGTGGACATAAGCCTGTTCGGTTCGTAAACTGTAATGCAAGTAGCGTATGCGCTCACGCAACTGGTCCAGAACCTTGACCGAACGCAGCGGTGGTAACGGCGCAGTGGCGGTTTTCATGGCTTGTTATGACTGTTTTTTTGTACAGTCTATGCCTCGGGCATCCAAGCAGCAAGCGCGTTACGCCGTGGGTCGATGTTTGATGTTATGGAGCAGCAACGATGTTACGCAGCAGGGCAGTCGCCCTAAAACAAAGTTAGACATCATGAGGGAAGCGGTGACCATCGAAATTTCGAACCAACTATCAGAGGTGCTAAGCGTCATTGAGCGCCATCTGGAATCAACGTTGCTGGCCGTGCATTTGTACGGCTCCGCAGTGGATGGCGGCCTGAAGCCATACAGCGATATTGATTTGTTGGTTACTGTGGCCGTAAAGCTTGATGAAACGACGCGGCGAGCATTGCTCAATGATCTTATGGAGGCTTCGGCTTTCCCTGGCGAGAGCGAGACGCTCCGCGCTATAGAAGTCACCCTTGTCGTGCATGACGACATCATCCCGTGGCGTTATCCGGCTAAGCGCGAGCTGCAATTTGGAGAATGGCAGCGCAATGACATTCTTGCGGGTATCTTCGAGCCAGCCATGATCGACATTGATCTAGCTATCCTGCTTACAAAAGCAAGAGAACATAGCGTTGCCTTGGTAGGTCCGGCAGCGGAGGAATTCTTTGACCCGGTTCCTGAACAGGATCTATTCGAGGCGCTGAGGGAAACCTTGAAGCTATGGAACTCGCAGCCCGACTGGGCCGGCGATGAGCGAAATGTAGTGCTTACGTTGTCCCGCATTTGGTACAGCGCAATAACCGGCAAAATCGCGCCGAAGGATGTCGCTGCCGACTGGGCAATAAAACGCCTACCTGCCCAGTATCAGCCCGTCTTACTTGAAGCTAAGCAAGCTTATCTGGGACAAAAAGAAGATCACTTGGCCTCACGCGCAGATCACTTGGAAGAATTTATTCGCTTTGTGAAAGGCGAGATCATCAAGTCAGTTGGTAAATGATGTCTAACAATTCGTTCAAGCCGACCGCGCTACGCGCGGCGGCTTAACTCCGGCGTTAACCTCTGAGGAAGAATTGTGAAACTATCACTAATGGTAGCTATATCGAAGAATGGAGTTATCGGGAATGGCCCTGATATTCCATGGAGTGCCAAAGGTGAACAGCTCCTGTTTAAAGCTATTACCTATAACCAATGGCTGTTGGTTGGACGCAAGACTTTTGAATCAATGGGAGCATTACCCAACCGAAAGTATGCGGTCGTAACACGTTCAAGTTTTACATCTGACAATGAGAACGTATTGATCTTTCCATCAATTAAAGATGCTTTAACCAACCTAAAGAAAATAACGGATCATGTCATTGTTTCAGGTGGTGGGGAGATATACAAAAGCCTGATCGATCAAGCAGATACACTACATATATCTACAATAGACATCGAGCCGGAAGGTGATGTTTACTTTCCTGAAATCCCCAGCAATTTTAGGCCAGTTTTTACCCAAGACTTCGCCTCTAACATAAATTATAGTTACCAAATCTGGCAAAAGGGTTAACAAGTGGCAGCAACGGATTCGCAAACCTGTCACGCCTTTTGTACCAAAAGCCGCGCCAGGTTTGCGATCCGCTGTGCCAGGCGTTAGATGCACTAAGCACATAATTGCTCACAGCCAAACTATCAGGTCAAGTCTGCTTTTATTATTTTTAAGCGTGCATAATAAGCCCTACACAAATTGGGAGATATATCATGAAAGGCTGGCTTTTTCTTGTTATCGCAATAGTTGGCGAAGTAATCGCAACATCCGCATTAAAATCTAGCGAGGGCTTTACTAAGCTTGCCCCTTCCGCCGTTGTCATAATCGGTTATGGCATCGCATTTTATTTTCTTTCTCTGGTTCTGAAATCCATCCCTGTCGGTGTTGCTTATGCAGTCTGGTCGGGACTCGGCGTCGTCATAATTACAGCCATTGCCTGGTTGCTTCATGGGCAAAAGCTTGATGCGTGGGGCTTTGTAGGTATGGGGCTCATAATTGCTGCCTTTTTGCTCGCCCGATCCCCATCGTGGAAGTCGCTGCGGAGGCCGACGCCATGGTGACGGTGTTCGGCATTCTGAATCTCACCGAGGACTCCTTCTTCGATGAGAGCCGGCGGCTAGACCCCGCCGGCGCTGTCACCGCGGCGATCGAAATGCTGCGAGTCGGATCAGACGTCGTGGATGTCGGACCGGCCGCCAGCCATCCGGACGCGAGGCCTGTATCGCCGGCCGATGAGATCAGACGTATTGCGCCGCTCTTAGACGCCCTGTCCGATCAGATGCACCGTGTTTCAATCGACAGCTTCCAACCGGAAACCCAGCGCTATGCGCTCAAGCGCGGCGTGGGCTACCTGAACGATATCCAAGGATTTCCTGACCCTGCGCTCTATCCCGATATTGCTGAGGCGGACTGCAGGCTGGTGGTTATGCACTCAGCGCAGCGGGATGGCATCGCCACCCGCACCGGTCACCTTCGACCCGAAGACGCGCTCGACGAGATTGTGCGGTTCTTCGAGGCGCGGGTTTCCGCCTTGCGACGGAGCGGGGTCGCTGCCGACCGGCTCATCCTCGATCCGGGGATGGGATTTTTCTTGAGCCCCGCACCGGAAACATCGCTGCACGTGCTGTCGAACCTTCAAAAGCTGAAGTCGGCGTTGGGGCTTCCGCTATTGGTCTCGGTGTCGCGGAAATCCTTCTTGGGCGCCACCGTTGGCCTTCCTGTAAAGGATCTGGGTCCAGCGAGCCTTGCGGCGGAACTTCACGCGATCGGCAATGGCGCTGACTACGTCCGCACCCACGCGCCTGGAGATCTGCGAAGCGCAATCACCATCTCGGAAACCCTCGCGAAATTTCGCAGTCGCGACGCCAGAGACCGAGGGTTAGATCATGCCTAGCATTCACCTTCCGGCCGCCCGCTAGCGGACCCTGGTCAGGTTCCGCGAAGGTGGGCGCAGACATGCTGGGCTCGTCAGGATCAAACTGCACTATGAGGCGGCGGTTCATACCGCGCCAGGGGAGCGAATGGACAGCGAGGAGCCTCCGAACGTTCGGGTCGCCTGCTCGGGTGATATCGACGAGGTTGTGCGGCTGATGCACGACGCTGCGGCGTGGATGTCCGCCAAGGGAACGCCCGCCTGGGACGTCGCGCGGATCGACCGGACATTCGCGGAGACCTTCGTCCTGAGATCCGAGCTCCTAGTCGCGAGTTGCAGCGACGGCATCGTCGGCTGTTGCACCTTGTCGGCCGAGGATCCCGAGTTCTGGCCCGACGCCCTCAAGGGGGAGGCCGCATATCTGCACAAGCTCGCGGTGCGACGGACACATGCGGGCCGGGGTGTCAGCTCCGCGCTGATCGAGGCTTGCCGCCATGCCGCGCGAACGCAGGGGTGCGCCAAGCTGCGGCTCGACTGCCACCCGAACCTGCGTGGCCTATACGAGCGGCTCGGATTCACCCACGTCGACACTTTCAATCCCGGCTGGGATCCAACCTTCATCGCAGAACGCCTAGAACTCGAAATCTAACGTCCGTTCGGGCATCGAGGTCCATGTCGGGGTGGGACGGGCCCGTGGCTTCAAGATCACTTGCAGTCCGACCGCGATGTCTTGGTTGCGCGAGAGGTTGTCGATATGGCTCTGTTGCAAAAATCGTGAAGCTTGAGCATGCTTGGCGGAGATTGGACGGACGGAACGATGACGGATTTCAAGTGGCGCCATTTCCAGGGTGATGTGAGGCTCTGTTGCAAAAATCGTGAAGCTTGAGCATGCTTGGCGGAGATTGGACGGACGGAACGATGACGGATTTCAAGTGGCGCCATTTCCAGGGTGATGTGAGGCTCTGTTGCAAAAATCGTGAAGCTTGAGCATGCTTGGCGGAGATTGGACGGACGGAACGATGACGGATTTCAAGTGGCGCCATTTCCAGGGTGATGTGATCCTGTGGGCGGTGCGCTGGTATTGTCGCTATCCGATCAGCTATCGCGACCTTGAGGAAATGCTGGCGGAACGCGGCATTTCGGTCGACCATACGACGATCTATCGCTGGGTCCAGTGCTACGCCCCGGAGATGGAGAAGCGGCTGCGCTGGTTCTGGCGGCGTGGCTTTGATCCGAGCTGGCGCCTGGATGAAACCTACGTCAAGGTGCGGGGCAAGTGGACCTACCTGTACCGGGCAGTCGACAAGCGGGGCGACACGATCGATTTCTACCTGTCGCCGACCCGCAGCGCCAAGGCAGCGAAGCGGTTCCTGGGCAAGGCCCTGCGAGGCCTGAAGCACTGGGAAAAGCCTGCCACGCTCAATACCGACAAAGCGCCGAGCTATGGTGCAGCGATCACCGAATTGAAGCGCGAAGGAAAGCTGGACCGGGAGACGGCCCACCGGCAGGTGAAGTATCTCAATAACGTGATCGAGGCCGATCACGGAAAGCTCAAGATACTGATCAAGCCGGTGCGCGGTTTCAAATCGATCCCCACGGCCTATGCCACGATCAAGGGATTCGAAGTCATGCGAGCCCTGCGCAAAGGACAGGCTCGCCCCTGGTGCCTGCAGCCCGGCATCAGGGGCGAGGTGCGCCTTGTGGAGAGAGCTTTTGGCATTGGGCCCTCGGCGCTGACGGAGGCCATGGGCATGCTCAACCACCATTTCGCAGCAGCCGCCTGATCGGCGCAGAGCGACAGCCTACCTCTGACTGCCGCCAATCTTTGCAACAGAGCCCGCAGACACGCCGTTGACCAGCACGTATACCCTTGGCGTCTCATCGGATGCATCATTGACTCATTGGATGCAACCGCGGAACGAGGTGTCGGATGCACGTCGACGGTGTGGGTCGGGTCTCGGTGGTGCCCTCGCTGCCGGTCCTTCGGCCCGAGGAGCAGGTGCTCCAGCTCATGCTGGACGGCTGGCGCAACCAGCAGCTCTCCAGGAACCTGCAGTTCGCGACGATCGAGCAGCGGCTGCGCTGTGTGCGCCGGTTCGTTGAGCACATGAACGAGGATCCGTGGAACTGGACGCCGGCGATGGTCGAGGAGTTCTCGGCCGACCTGCGCACCGTCCGACACGTCTCTCGCTCCACGCTGCGCAGCTACCACTCTGCGCTTCGGGCGTTCACGAGCTACGTCAGCAACCCCGACTACGGATGGGACCGGGTCTGCGAGCAGTACTTCGACACCCACCCGGCGCAGGTCTTCTTCGACTGGAACTCCGCACCGCACGTCCAGGAGTACGACGGCGGACCCACGAAGCGTCCCTACACGCGGTCCGAGCTCGATCGACTCTTCGTCTACGCCGACGATGAGGTCGAACGCATGGGGCGGTCGGGACGCAAGGGCTGGCAGGCGGCCTATCGCGATGCGGTCATGATGAAGATCGCCTACGCCTACGGCCTCCGCTTCAACGAGTTGCGACACCTGCAGCTCGTCGACTTCGCCCGCAACCCGCATGCGCGCGAGTTCGGCCGGTTCGGCGTCTGCAAGGTCCGCTACGGCAAGTCAAAGCGCTCCTCGCCCTACAAACCCCGCAGCGTGCTCACCGTCTGGCGATGGACGCCTCCGATCCTCGAGGACTGGCTCGCCAACGGTCGCGGTGAGCCCGACACACTCGACCTGTTCCCCAGCGAACGCGGCGGCCTGGTCGGAGAACCGGCGCTGCTGCGCCGGCTACGCCGCTACTGCGACGAGCTCGGACTTTCGGACGGGCTCGATCTGCACTCGTTCCGACGCTCCTACGCTACGCATCTGTTGGAGGCTGGCTGGGACCCACGGTTCGTCCAGGACCAGATGGGGCACGAGTACGCCTCGACGACCGGCATCTACCAGTTCGTCGGCGACGAGTTCCGGCGCAGCACGCTCCGCAGCGCTCTCGACAGGACCGTCAACGAGGCCCTGGCCCGCACCACGAAGGATGGAACACCATGAAACGCAAGGTCGACTACCAGTGGCGCCTGGCCGAGCTGATGGCGGCCAGAGGTCTGCACAACACGACCGATCTCATCCCGCTGCTCGGCGAACGGGACATCACGCTCTCCCGACCGCAGGTCTACCGCCTCGTCAATCAGCGGCCGGAGCGCGTCTCGCTCCAAGTTATCGCCGCACTCTGCGACATCTTCGAGTGCACACCAGCCGATCTGGTCACGACAACCGCCGCGGACGTCCGGCGCCGGAAGACCGCGACCGAGCCCGGCTCCAACGTCGTCAGCCTCGACCGATCAGTTCGACCCCGGCGCGCGAACATTCTCGACGAGTAGGGATGGCTGCCGTGGCGAGTCGAGGACCAGCAGGCCTGTCCCCCCGCTCCACCATCCAGGGTCGTCCACGCATCACCTCGACGACCGGGAACCCGTGCGCACGCTGCGGCCGCAAGATCCCGCGGGTCGCCGTCACATGGCCGGAGGGCCGGCTCTGCAACATCTGCTACTACAACGCCGTCCACACCCGAGGCGTCTGCCCGGAGTGCCTCCAAGACCGCCTGCTACCAGGACCCGCAAGCGCCGGCGGCGGTCCGATCTGCGCGACCTGCGCGGAGATCCCCCACGACTTCCATTGCGACAGCTGCGACACCGAAGCCGGGCATCACCGAGGGCGGCTCTGCGCCCGATGTGCGCTTCGCGCCGACCTCCACCAGGTCCTCGGCGGCGAGCCGGAACACCCCGCTCTGCGCGGTCTGGTCGACGCGCTATGCGCATCCGAGCGACCCGAGTCGATCCTCGTCTGGAAGCGATCCCCCAAGGTCCAGACGCTCCTGCGTGGCCTTGGCGACGGCACGATCCCGATCTCCCACGAAGGCCTCGACGCCGTTCCCGGCAAGCCGACCGAACACATCCGAGCACTCCTGCAACATCACGGCCTACTCCCCTACCGCGATGCCTACCTGCACCGATTCGAGGAGTGGATCGCCGTCAAGTTAGAAGGGCTCCCCGCCGAGGTCCGTCAGCCCGTCCAGCACTTCGCGACCTGGCACCACCTACGCAACATCCGCGCCAAATCCGAAGCAGGCGCCAACACGCGCGGCCCGGTGCACTCAGCGAAGCAAGAGATCACCGAGACAGTCAAGTTCCTGACCTGGCTGCACCAGACACACCACCGCACCGCCGCGACCTGCACCCAGCAAGACGCCGACGAGTGGCTGGCAGGCGGACCGACCACTCGCACCATGATCAGGAACTTCTTCCAGCTCGCCAAGAAGTCCCGCTTGAACACCGGTGTCACGGTCGCGCATCGCACTCCCCGATCGAGCCCGTCCCTGAGCCAGGAGCAGAGACTTGCCTGGATCCGCGAATTGCTCACCGGGACCAGCGAGTCACTCCCCTACCGCGTCGCCGGCATGCTCCTGCTCCTCTACGCGCAACCACTGGTCAAAGTCGTCACTCTGACGACCGAGGCCATCGCCGAGAGCCCTCACGGCATGAGAATCCAGCTCGGCCGCCATCCAGTGGACGTGCCTGAGCCGTTCGCCAACATGATCCGCCAGCACCGCGATGCTCGGCCCAACCTCCGGACAGCGGCAGGGACGGACAGCCCCTGGATGTTCCCAAGCATCCTCGCCGGACGACACCTCCACCCCAACACCGTGATGGACAGACTGCGAGCCCTCGGCGTGAACCTCCTCGGCGCCCGCAACAGCGCCCTCGGCGAGCTCGTCCTCCAATGCCCACCGTCGCTAGGGCGTGTCTCTTATATCCGTAGCCAGACCAGAATCGCTGCCAA
The DNA here is from genome assembly GCF_016894325.1 of Glutamicibacter protophormiae. NCBI lineage: Bacteria > Bacillati > Actinomycetota > Actinomycetes > Micrococcales > Micrococcaceae > Glutamicibacter > Glutamicibacter protophormiae. Next base: position 62,336 of record NZ_CP069807.1, on the reverse strand, counting down.
CACCACTCCCGCACGATACGTGACCGCAAGCTTGTCATAACGAGTCGCAAGCCCCCGCCACTGCTTCATCAATCCAAACGCCCGCTCGACCACGTTGCGATCTTTATACTTCTCAGCATCGAACCCCGGCGGGCGCCCACCCGCGCGACCCCTACGCTTCCTGGCAGCGATCTCGTTAGATTTCTCCGGAATCACAGCAGTGATGCCCCGCTTACGCAGGTACGTGCGGTTCACTCGTGACGTGTAACCACGATCAGCAAGCAGCGACTCGGGGCGCGTCCGCGCGTTCCCCGACCCGGTTCTTGGCACTCGAATATCGCCGATTACTTCCTGGAGCATCGCGCCGTCGTGACGTTGCCCACCCGTGACCACAATCGATAATGGGCGGCCATGCCCATCGACCGCGAAATGCACCTTCGTGCTCAACCCTCCGCGCGATCTCCCTATCCCATGACCTTCCGGTTCAACCTCGCATAACGGCAGATTCTTGTAATTCGATAGAGCCCCCTGTGTCCTGGTCCGGACGCGGAAGGTTCGTGCCGTGCTGGTGAGCACGGCTGATCGTCGCGTCAATCGACACGTTCCAGTCAATATCACCTACGGCATCGGCCTCGGCGAGGATGTGCGCGAATACGCGGTCCCAGGTGCCGTCGGTTGCGTAGCGGCGATGCCGCTTCCAGACGGTCTGCCAAGGGCCATACCGGTCAGGGAGATCACGCCACGGGATTCCGGTCCGGTAACGGTAGATGATGCCTTCTACGACGCGGCGGTTGTCACTGAAGGGACGGCCTTTACGGCCTTCGTTCGATGGCAGGAGTGGTTCGACTCGTTCCCATTGCGCATTCGTGAACTGCGTAAATCTAGACCTTTGTGCCACGACTCAATCATGGCGCGTGCACACAACTAGATTTAGGAGACACGCCCTAGCTGAGCGAGAGGTCAACCCCAGACGCAGTTTGCCCGGCTGAGTCACCCCTCAGCCACATCCAATGGATGCTTCTCCTCCGTGTGACGCATGCGCCCGGCCAGCAATGCGATCAACGCGAGAGCTGGCGGAATGACTCCCGCAATCACAAAGATGATGGGGATGGGAACCAGTAGTGAGAGCGGCCCCGCGATGGCGATTGAGACCGGCATGAACGCGATCGAAACGAAGAAGTCGAGGCTGGCGACTCGGCCGATCATGTCGAGCGGCACCAACCGTTGCAGCAATGTTCCCCACACGACAACGCCAGCCCCGGTGAGTGCACCGACGACAAAGAGCGCGGAGAGCATGAGGATCAAATTGTCGGCAACGCCAATGACCACAAGAGGTAGTGTTCCTCCACCCCAGCACAGGATCATAAACGTCAAGTACCGACGTGGAAGCTTCAACGACGACACGATCAGCGAACCGACAGCCCCACCTATCCCATATGCGGCCAGAAGAAACCCGAAAGTAGCTTCAGCATCCTCGAATCGGTCGCGGGTGAGGAACGGGAGGAGAACTTCGATCGGGCCTTGGACAATGAGCGCAAGCGACGACCCGAAGATCAGCGTCCAAAGCAACCAGCGTGTACGAGCCACGTAGGCAACCCCCGCACGAAGGTCACCCCAGACGCTCGGGCGATCCTCGGGAGAAGTGGGCTCAGTGTGTTCGTCACGGCGGCTAAGAAACAAGGTGATGACGAAAGCAATCGCGTACGAAGCCGCGACGATGACCGCTCCGATAGCGGGGAAGAACATACCGACGATGACTCCACCGAGGGCCGGGCCCAGCCCTTGCCCCATCGATGGACGGAGCGCCCCTTCGAGCCCATTCGCGGCCAGGAGCTGCTCCGGCGGAAGGACCACAGGTAGGTAAGCACTGTACGCAGGGTAGAAAAAGGCGCTCCCGGCACCCATCGCGAACGAGGCTGCGGCGACGTGCCAAAGTTCGATATTACCGGTGAGCGACAGGACCGCCACGGCGGTCATGATCGCGGCCGTTGAGCCCTGCACTGTGATGAGAATCCGCCGTTTGGAGAACCGGTCGGCGACAACCCCACCGAGAACGGAGAAGGAGAACAGGCCAAGACTCATTCCGGTTGCGACCGCCGACAAGGCAAGTGGGCTGTCATCGAGTGCGAGTACTTGGAAGACCATGACGATCGTCCACATACCGGTCCCGAATACCTCGATGCCGACGGCGGCAAACAGGAGACGGTAATCACCTGATGCCAATGGGCGGAGTGCGCGGAGCTTGATGGTGTTGCTCATACCAGCGCCTCGCCTTCAGCCATCGCCATCAGATGGTCATGAGGCCATTGGGCGACATCGCGCAGGAGTTGCCGGTCGTGGGTCGACAGTACGACGGCCGCTTGGGTAGCCCCGAGTGCCTCGGTGAGTTCGTCAACGAGCGCGATGGAGAGGTGGTTGGTGGGTTCGTCTAGCAGTAGCACGTGCGGGCGTGCCGCGAGTACGAGCGCCAGATCGAGGCGTCGTTGTTGACCCATCGACAGTTCACCCACTCGTTTGCCTGCCTCGCGCGATCGCAGCAGTCCAAGTTGACCGAGACCGACCGTCTCAGATGACTGCAGCGTTCCTTGACCGACGAGTTCGTCGAGGTGACGGGCGTATATCTCGTTCGCCCGGCGATCCGGCGGCAGCATCGTCTCCTGACGAAGAAAACCCAAACGCGTGCCACGGGATGTCCGCACTGTTCCCGTGTCTGGCAGTAGTTCGCCCGCCGCGATACTCAGGAGCGTCGACTTTCCGGCCCCGTTCGAGCCGGTGATCACGAGCCTGCCGCGGTGCGAGAGTTCGAACGACACCGGCTGCGCTAACCTCCCGGCAAAGCTCACGTTGTCGACGTTTAGCAGCACCGCCCCTTTTCGTGTGGGCAGGTCGGGGAACTGGAACAGTTGCGGTGGTTCTGGCACCGTCACCGCGTGTGCTTCGAGCGCTTCCTGGCGTCGGTGCACGCTCTGCACCAGCCCGCCCGCGCGCGTCGCGCGGCCGTGCTTCGGTGACCCCTTCTCCGGTCGCCACCCCGACACCAGCCGATTCTGCGCAGCGCTGAGACTCTCCTGCAGCCGCGATTGCTCCTGCTGCTGACGCTCGTACTCCTGCTCCCAGCGTTCCCGCTCGGCCAGGCGCCCTTCTCGGTATCCCGCATACCCGTTGCCGTAGATGCGGGGGCGATCATCAGGTGTCGGATCGAGGTCAACAACCGTCTCCGCAATGTCAGAGAGCAGCGCGCGATCGTGGCTGACGATCACGACACCACCGTTGCGCGCGCGGAGTTGCGTGGTCAAGAAATCAAGTCCGCTGCGGTCGAGGTGATTGGTGGGCTCGTCCAGCAGTAAGAAATCATCTTCAGCCCCCAGCAGGCAGGCCAACCGCACTCGGTATCGCTGCCCCACAGACAGATCAGAGAGCAACCGCGTCGTGTCGGTTTCGGCGTCGAGTGCTTCGAGCGCGATCTGTACGCGGCGCTCGGCATCCCACGCGTCGAGCGCTTCAGCACCTTCCAATGCCGCGGCATACTGCTCTGCGGCCTCGTCACTCCCATCCGCAAGAGCAGCAGCAGCGGCGTCGAGCGCGGCCAGCGCTGCGAGCGGTTCAGCGATTGCCTCCGCGACGGCCTGCCCAACGGTGCGGTTGTCAGTGGAGTTCATCTCTTGTTCAGCGAGCCCGAGTGTGCCGATGCGCTGGATCGTTCCACTATCAGGTACCAGCGTGCCCGCGAGCGCGTGCAGAAGTGTGGTCTTTCCGCGCCCGTTCTCTCCGACGATCGCCACACGAGACGCGGGAGTGACGACGAGATCGACATGGTTGAGCACCGGGGTTACGCCTCGCATTACGGAGACGTCAGAAGCGGTGAGTTGCGCGCGATGGCGCGCCGGATGACGGTTAGTAGGGGTAAGCATTCAAATCCTTCAGCAAGGCGCACCACGACAAGCCGAACAGCAAGCGGGTACGCGAATGACGGCGACCCTCCATGGGGCCAGAACAAGCGGCCGCCGCAAGCTCGGAGTTACTCAACGAGCACGGTAGGCCTACTCAACCATCACAGGAAGTACAAATGCATACCGTCAATTCTACCCCACACTCACACGGCACCAACGAATCGGGTGCCGACAGCGGCTCCGGAGGCTTGATCGGTCTGATTCGGCCGCACTATCGGCGCCGCTGTCGCGGTCGGTCGGAATCAGTTCAGTGCCAGCTCGGACACTTTCTCGCCGTCACGCCGTTCATCGAGTTCCTTTGCACGCACGCGACACAAGATGATCAGGCTAATGGGTCCAAAAGCGATGAATTTCATCGCGTTCCACAGGCTGAGGAGGACGAGGAGATTCAGCCATGCTGGTCCGCCGCCAGCGGCCAAAGATGAGCACCAAAGCGCAAGGCCAAGGTATGGCAGGGTGAGGAGCATGGCAGGAACTCCCCACTTCAGCCCACGCCGACTCCGGACCCACCGGAGCACGATGTTGCTCGGTGCGTAGCGCTGCAGGAGCGAATAGATGAAGCTCGTAATCGCCAAGACTGGACGAATCATGATGGGCCTCTCGTCACACGTCGTTCTCCGTCGAGGAAGCAGTGTGTGATCGAACACCCAGAAGGGCCGCACCGGAGGGCCCGCAGAGTTGAGAACCTGCTTCAACCTCCAGGGTACGCCGGCATTCCGATCGATGAAAGGGCAGCTCGCGCGTACCTCCTGAGCGATGCACAGCGAAGGAGGCTTTCCATGCCAACGCTCACTGCCCTCGCTAAGGACGAAAGAACAGCTCGCCAGCTATTGGCCGTGACCGGTTCACCGGGTGACATCTCAACCGGTGCGCTTCTCTCCCGAGTTGGCGCGGTTGAGGCAATCGCTCTGATCGAGCGCGACATCGCCGTCCCAGGAATGGATGCGGTCGAATCGGCCGTCTGGCTACGGATATAAGAGACACGCCCTAGTCGCCGACGCACTCGGCTACAGCCACCACGTCGCCTTCCTCCACGCCGAAAAGTCCGCAGAACCGTGGGCCCGATATGCGGCCCGCCACGCGGGCGACCAGCGATAGCCGGCGACCACCACGATCTGCCCAGCCATGCTCGCGTTCAGTTACACCAGGATGGTCTGGCCGTCGGCCTGCTGGATGTCCAGCAACAGATGCCCGCGCCCGCGGCTCGTCCTCACCACGGAACCGAACCCAGGGCACGACATGCGCCCGGGCATGCCGCCGCGGTCAGCGCGCTCCGGTGGCACGAAGTGGTGGCCACCGGAGCGCACTGGGTCAGTGTCTGCTGTCCTCGATAGGTGTCAGCATGACAAGTACGGCTGCGGCGGCGCAGGAAGATGCGGGTGCGGACGCTGGCGTTCCACAGACGCTGCATGAGATTCATGATGGCCTCACTTTTCACACGGGAGCACTTCGATGTGGCTGGTCCTGTGTGGTGAGTGCCCCGAGGCTTCTTGGGGCGGTCTGCTCCGCCCGACGTCAGGCTTCGCGCGTGGTCTGTCCTGCCATTTCGCAGTCTACGCTGCTCGGTTGGAGTGCGGAAGAGCGGTGGAGTTCCGCTTGCGGATTGGAGTGGAGAAGCGTCAGAAGGAGGAGCCCAGCGCAGCCTTTTGCTCATGGGAGGTTTCGTGCCAGGTGTCGGCGATGAACTGCGCGACTGCAACAGTCGAGTTGAACACGAGGCGTGCATGTCGTGGAGTCGCGGGGCTCTCGTTGACGGAGCCATGCCCGTCGCCGATTGAGTTGCGTGCCTCCGCGACGGACTGCACGAGAGTGGAGAGGGCGCGCATCGCTTTGCGGAGGGCGTCGCTGCCGCGCTTGCTGCCGTCTACCGCGTCGGCATTGATCGCGAGTGCCGATGCGGTGCTTGCGAAAAGAGCCGGGAGCTCGTCTCGTTCGGAGAACTCGATATCCAGATCCGTGAGCACGATCTTGCACTGGCTCTCGAGGAGGTTCTTGCAGGAGGAGATCGCCGCAGCGGGATCTGAGCTGAGGTCGCGGTTGATTAGATCGAGGTGACGGCGCAGCACAGAGTTCTCGGTGAGGTCGGGCGTCTTGGCGAGCGTTAGCTCGGTTGGGGCGTAATACGCGGAAATCTGACGCCAGCCATAGATGATGCGATCTCCGAAACGGTCTGTCTCGATGAGCTCATACCCATCTCGGCGGAGGGTGTCATTGTAGGCAGCGACCATCGCGGCAGCGGCGTCTGGATCGTCGCGGACAATGGGATGGACTGTCTCGGCTAAGAAGTTGAGGAACGTCTCGTCGCTGCCGTTACGAAGCTGGAAACGGTCGTCGTTGAAGACCCAGTCATCCTCCCAGTCCCAGTTGTTCACCATGTGCTGGTAGATGTCGCCGCTGGCAGTGCGGTACCTGTGGTCTCTGCTCGGCAGCTCCTCCAAGTCGTAGAGCCGGGCGAGGAACTGCGGATGCTGCAGCCGCCCCGACCAGTCGTACTCGGAAAGCGAGAGCCAATCGAACACGTTTGAGCGCGTCTGGCGAGAGATCCGCGCGCGGTTCGTTGGCGTCATGCACTAAGAATATCGGCCGCATACATCAGGAAATCGACCGCCTCTGACTCCGTCTGGACCGCACTTCCTCCGGGGAGTGCTCGGTCTGCTGAAGGCTCACGAGCACGCCCTGGGCGCGTTCGTAGTCGACGCGCTGAGCATCGTCGCCGGGCACCGCTCCGAGTGGGCTGCTCGAGGTGACGCCCCACCGGTCGCGGTACGCAATGACCGCCCGTGCCGCAGCCTCACCCTCTGCGGGAGCGGTCTCGTCGAGTCCCGTCAACCAGGGCTCTGGCTGCTTGAGGAGCTTCTCGACCAGGGCATCGATGCGCTGCTCCATGAGCTGCTCCCGCTCGTCGAGGGCTTGCCTCATCGCGGGATCGGTGATCCCGGTCGCGCGCGGGACCAGGCCGGCGATCATCCTGGCGGTCCGCTGCGGAGCAGGCTGGTAGGCCGCCGTGATGCGCTGGAGCCTGTAACGCAGCAGCGACCCGAGATCCTGCACCTCGTCCAGTCCTCCAACCTGGATGATGCGCGGGAGAAGACTGTCGATGTCGTGCCCGTCGGCTTCGAGCCTGCGCAGCTCGGTGGTGAGGATCCCGAAGGCGTCTGTCTCGACGAGCTCGTCGATCGTCTCCGCCGTGAGGCCTCCGGCGTGCAGGAGGGCGATCCAGCGTTCCTGTCCGGCGACTTGTGCGATGGTGTCGTACTCGGCCGCGAGTTGCTCGAGTGAGCCCCAGAAGTCCTGCTCCACGGTGATCGTGTCGTGTGCGGAGAGCTCTGCGCCAGGGTGCTGCAGGATCCCGTAGAGGATGCTCCGGGCGGTGTTCTGCAGGTCCTCACGGTGCTGATGCTCCTCGAGGTGATGCTCGTCGGTGGCGACGTAGACGCGGTTGGATTCGCGGCCGCGGGTCATCGCGACGTAGAGGGATTCTCGGGTCACTTCCGGTGAGTGGACGACCGCGTGTGCGGTGTCGACGGTGGCCCCTTGGGCACGGTGCGCGGTGACGGCGTAGCCGAGGTCGACGTGCTCGGCGACGTAGCTCACGGGCAGCGTGATCGTGGTGCGCCGCTTCGATCCTGCCCGCCGCACGGTGAGGGATCCGTCGTCGTTCGCATGGGCGACGTGCCAGCGGTCGCCGTTTTTCACCCAGCTTCGCCCGAGCGAGAGGCGCCGATTGTTCTCGCGGGTGATGATGAGATCTCCGCGGGAAACTTCGTTGCCGTCATGGAGTTTGACGCCGTCCACAGCGACGTCGCCCTGGAGGATTCGGTCGGTGCGGGCGCGGGTGTTGAGCGCAGAGACCGTGTCGAGGGTTTCCGCGATCAGCACCGTGCTCTTTCCCGCTGCGAGGTCTGTGCGCCAGGCTTGGTAGGCGGCTTCGAGAATCTCGTCATATCCGCCCGGCGTGACGCGCTGGTGCGCAATGTAGGTATCGATGACGTCGGTGTCGCCGATCCGCAACTGCAGGGACGCCTGCTTCTCCCAGTCGTTTCGGAAGCGACGCACATCGACCAGTTCCGGGGCGTCGCCGCGGTCACGCACGAGCATCCCGAACGCGCCGCCCGCGTCCACCGCTGCGAGTTGCGCCCAATCGCCCACGAGCAGCACTTTCGCGCCGACCTGCTGGGCGTGACTGGTGATGGCATCGAGCGCGAACGTGCCACCCAAGGAGGCTTCGTCGATGATGACGAGCTGTCCGCGCGTGAGGTTCCATTTCCCGAGGCGATGCTCATGCAGCCACTTCGCCGTGTTCTCCGTCCCGATCTCCAGATCCCCGGCGAGGACGTCGGCGGCAGCGGCCGAGGGCGCGAGCCCGGTCACCGAGCCTGGCCCGTAGCGTCGCTCCCAGGCTCGGCGCAGGGCACGCATCGTTGTGGTCTTCCCAGTCCCTGCGGGGCCGACGAGTACGTCGAGGACGCGGCCGGAGACGCCGATCTTCGCGATCGCCTGCTCCTGGTCCACCGACAGGGTGTGCCCGTCGCGGTTCTTCGTTCTGGCAGCGTCCTCGATCCATGCCAGCGGTACGGTCGGCGCCGACCGATCATTCGACGCGCCAAGGAGTCGGTCTTCTGCCGCGAGCACCTGCTCGGAGGAGAACACCGTTCCGGCTTTGGGTCGGAACACGCTCGACCCGTCCGCGCGACGAAACAGCGAGGGGCTCTTCGCGAGCTCGGGCGGAGTGAGGCGCAGCGAGACCCGTTCTGCGGCATCGACGATCTGCTGGGTGATGACGTCCCGGTCGTTCGCGGACGCGAAGCGGAGAGCCATCGTCTGTCGCACGGCCTCCGCGTGGAGGTTCCACCGTTTCCACGTCGCTCGCCGGTCACCGACCTGCTGCACCACGACCTCGGCGACCTCCTCGAGATCCTCCAACGGGATATCGTCTGCCCGCAGCAACGGTTCGTGCTCACTACCGGCGAGCAGTGCCGACGCCCAGGTTGGCGCGTCCTCACCCAGCAACGCGGTCGCGCGTTCTCGCCACTGGGAGGTGAGATCGCTGAGAGAGTGCTGCTGCTTCGGGGGCCGAGTCTCGAGCGTGGCCTGCTGCCGGAACTGCCACACCAGCTTCGGGGACGGCTGCCTCCCGTGCTTCGAGACGTAGTCGTCGACCAGCCGGTCTTTGACCTGCTCGATATCGCGAGTACGGGAAGAGAACTCGTCCATCAGCTCCTGCGGCACGCCAACGATCTCCCACGCCGTGGAGCGCCCCGCACCGCGCTCACGGGCTTCCCACCCGACGCCGAGGATCTGAGTGAGATGGTCCGAGAGGACCGCGTTGTAATGCTCCGATAGGCCGGTGACGGCGGCGTGGATAGCGCGAGAATCGAGCGTGCGCCACTTCCCGTCATGAGCTGCTTGCACGCGGTTGGCGACGACAATGTGCGTGTGGAGTTGTGGATCCGCGGCCCGAGAATCGTAATGATCGTAGGCAGTCGCAATCACACCCCGCACGTCGACTTGCGCGACGGCGCCACGCGCCCCTTTCGCGCCGACCCTGGTCATCGCGACGTCGCGCTCGAGTAGGGCGATCATGTCTCGGATCGCTGCGTGGTGAGCTTGGGCAATGAGTGCTTGCGTGCCGCCGTCGGCAACTGCCCAGAGGGTCGAGACGGACTTCGGGACCGAGAACGTGAGATCGAACCCTGCGACCGGCGCATTCGTTGGCTTCTGTGCTTCCTCCGCCTCGATCAGCGCTTGCTGCGCGGTACGCTCACCTGCGGTAAGGGACTTCGGGAGCTGATCGAGGCGGCGCTGCGTCCGCTCGCCCGCGGTGGCAAACTTTCGGTACGGACGCCCCAGTTGCTCGCCGCTGTTCGGATCCTGCCCGTGCCCCATGAGGCGCCGTAACTGCTCCTCGCTCACCGAGGCACCGACGGCGATCTCTCCGGCGAGTCCTGGGAGGCCGGCCCCGAGCCAGATGCCGGGAGGCGTTCCTGCTTCAAGGTAGTACCTTGTCAGCGCTGACGACGCATCGCGATCCCCGTCGCCAGCGACAACTGCGTTCAGCAGGTACCGGTACCCGTCCCCAGCGGTCATGACCCTGATCGAGATCGTCACACTGGGCAGGTGCGCCGCAGATCTTGGGATCTACCCTCGGAAGGCGGAGAGCGCGATGTTTGCGTCAATGCAGGGAGATAGCGAAGAGCGCGCTTCAACGGAGATGCTCGAATGGGTCCACGACGGATTGGACTCCGTGGTCGCGGCAGACGTAGACGATTCACACGCCGTACCCGTCGGCGCCGCTCGGCTCGGGGTCGCATTCTGCGCGGCAGACGTTACAGAGCCGGTGCTCGTTGCTCCCCCAGACCGTGACCTCGATATCGTCGGGGATCTCCATTCCGTCGAACTCCATATGCGGAGGTTAGCTGTCGCGGATTGAGTCGTGTCAAGATGCGGCACCGATGCTAAACCGCCGTTACCTATGGTCATCGCGCCGGTCACGCACTCGACGCTTAGTTCTTGAGGTACTCGAGGACGGCGATGACGCGCTTGTTTCCTGTGCGCTCGTTAAGGTCGAGCATGGTGAAGATGCTGCTGATGTGCCGTTCCGCGATCGCGACGCGACATGCATACGGTCCCTGATTTGCTCGTTAGTGAGCTCCGTAGCCATGAGCAAAACGTCAGTATCGCGGAGGAGCTGCTGCGGGAGCGGGAAAGGATTGACCTTACTGACGCAGAGACCCAAAGCGCGAGCATCCCTCATCGCTTTGATGCCAGCCCTTCAACCATTGCAACTAACCCGAACTCGAAATCTAGGTCTTGATCGACAGGCTCACATCCGTTGTCGAGCGCTGTTTGTTCTTCTAGTACGAAACCGACCGTATAGCGGCTGATAGCCATGAGAGCTCGGACCGCAGAGACCTCAGCGAATCCTTCGGACACGAGAAACTCGATCTGACTTTCGGGGGCATCCGAGCCCGCTGGCATCTGGTCACTCTTTTGACGGTGAAACTCTGCGTGCAGCCGTGCTCCATCCCGGACTGCCAGAAGCGCTGTCCGGAAGCTCCGCGCGTTGCGCAGGAGAAAGTCGTCCCAGCGCTCCCCTGACTCTGGGAGTGAGGCGTGGTGTTCGCGATCAAGCACATCAGCTGCGAGCGATCCGAGCAGGTGGCCCTTTGTCCGAAAGTGCCAGTAGAGCGCTGGCTGCTGCACCCGCAGATGCGCAGCCAGTGCCCGCGTGGTGAAACCGTCGATCCCCGTGTTATTGAGCACATGCCTCGCACCGCGCAAGACTGCTGCACGATCGAGTCGCGCTTGTTTCTGAGCCATGCTTGCACTTTATCATCGATAACTTTATCGTTGATAAGGTGTCATCTCTCACTTCCGCTCGTGGCTCGTTGGCCACGGTCCTCATCACGGCTAGCCTCGACGCCGCCGGCATGGGCCTGGTGATGCCGATTCTCCCCGCACTGCTACACGAGGCAGGGGTCACCGCTGATGCGGTTCCGCTGAACGTCGGAGTGCTGATCGCGCTCTACGCGGTAATGCAGTTCATCTTTGCCCCCGTACTGGGAAGACTGTCGGACCGATTCGGCCGCCGCCGGGTGCTGCTTGTTTCCCTGGCCGGTGCGACCGTCGACTATCTCGTGCTCGCCACGACATCCGCTCTGTCGGTGTTCTATATCGCCCGTGCAGTGGCTGGGATAACCGGAGCGACCAATGCGGTCACCGCCACCGTGATCGCCGACATCACGCCACCCCACCAGCGCGCCAAGCGTTTCGGTTTACTCAGTGCCTGCTATGGCGGCGGAATGATCGCGGGGCCAGCCATGGGTGGACTGTTCGGTGCCATCTCGCCACATCTGCCGTTTTTGCTCGCTGCTCTTCTCTCAGCGAGCAATCTGGCACTCACCTTTATCTTGTTACGCGAGACCCGTCCTGATTCCCCTGCGCGCTCTGCGTCGCTCGCTCAGCATCGTGGTCGCCCCGGCCTCAGCGCGGTGCCTGGGATTACCTTCCTATTAGTCGCATTCGGCCTTGTTCAATTCATTGGGCAGGCTCCAGGTGCGACCTGGGTGCTGTTTACTGAACACCGCCTCGACTGGAGTCCCGTCGAAGTTGGAATCTCCCTGTCCGTCTTCGGGATCGTACAGGTTCTCGTGCAGGCCCTCCTTACTGGCCGCATCGTGGAGTGGATCGGTGAGGCAAAAACAGTCATCATCGGGTGTGTTACCGACGCCTTGGGTCTCGTAGGCCTGGCGATTGTCACTGACGCATTTTCCATGGCGCCTATCTTGGCGGCACTGGGGATCGGTGGCATCGGCCTCCCCGCTCTGCAAACCCTTCTCTCCCAGCGCGTCGATGAACAGCACCAAGGGCGCCTCCAGGGTGTGCTCGCCAGCATCAACAGCGTCACATCGATCTTCGGACCGGTCGCTTTCACAACGATCTTCGCGCTCACTTACATCAACGCCGACGGCTTCCTCTGGCTCTGCGCCGCAGCACTCTACGTGCCCTGCGTGATTCTCATCATGCGTGGTACAGCAGCGTCCCCGAAGTTCGGCTCATGGGCGAGCGGCGACTCGATGTGAGTTGTGAGACGTGAGCAGGAGCAACACGGCGGCGACACTGCTTCGCCATGGCCGACTAGCGAGACGGCGCCACCGGGAAACTCGGCATCATCTACCAAGGACAGGTCAGCTGGGAGCCTGATAGACCCATCGAAATGTGCGTGCCGATCGCGGAGAAAGGCCGGGCGCATCGGATCGAGCCATAGCACCATGAGTCTTCACGGAAGTGCGTTGACGGAGACTTCGTTGTGAACCGGGCCAAGGGAGAGCTGGAGGCCCTCTCCGAGTGGCTTGCCGATGACATGAGCTGGACGCTCATCGAGAAATCCACACACAGCGGCCCCAGTGCAGCCCGAGAGGTGCGCCCGCCGTTCTCCCGAGCGGGTGGAGGTCATTTCTGTCGTCACCCACGGACGACGCGCTTCCTGCGACGGCTACCTCGAGGCTGGAGGAATGCGCGTCCGTTTCAGCCATGCGTTCCGCTTCGTCAGCACCCCCAAGACCGCGATGATCGCAGAACTGCGACGCTACTGCATCGAGACGCAGGTTGACTGAGGCCTGTGCGGACAGCACGAACGACCCTTAAGCCCGTAATCTGGGAACCGCAGAAACTACCCGATCGAAACGCAACTACTTTGCCGGCCCTACGGGGTTGGCTCGCGGTCGTCGTCCTTGGCCGCGACCGTGCGCAGGAGGTGCTTGTAGCCATCCCTCGCGATCATCACGCGCATCGAAACCGTCACGACGCTACTGCCTTCGACGATCAGGGGAGCGGGGACTGATCGCGGACGCGCTGTCCACTTTGGTTAAAAGATTGCGCCGCTGTAGACGACCGCCATCTAGATGTGATGTCTAGGGACGTTGTTCTGGCCCCCGCCCGTAATGACACCGTGCCGATTCAAGAAGTATCTGTCCAGACCGCTCGCCATTGAAGGCATGTTAGAGTTTAGGGCATGTCGAGTCCCGAATCAGACAGGTCAGGGGTTGTCGGTCACACCGCCAGCCCCTTGAACCACTAGTTACGACGCCCACGATCTGTGTGGGCGTATGTCTGGCGTACCCGGGGCGCTGGCCGTGGTGACAAGAAGAACCATTTCTTGATCTCACACCTCGGAGTACTCGATGCCTTTTGCCCTCTACATGCTTGCCCTGGCGGTCTTCGTCATGGGCACTTCAGAATTCATGCTCGCGGGATTGCTCCCCGCGATCGCGACCGAACTTGACGTCTCGGTCGGCACTGCGGGCCTGCTGACCTCCGCATTCGCAGTCGGTATGGTCGTCGGCGCGCCAGTGATGGCGGCATTCGCTCGCCGTTGGCCACCGCGGCTCACATTGATCGTTTGCCTTCTCGTGTTCGCGGGAAGCCACGTCATCGGAGCGATGACACCAGTGTTCTCTCTCCTGCTCATCACCCGGGTGCTCAGCGCTCTCGCAAACGCAGGACTCCTCGCCGTAGCACTGAGCATGGCCACTACCCTCGTGCCAGCGAACCAGAAGGGGCGTGCACTGTCGATCCTGCTCTCCGGCACGACGATCGCAACCGTCGTGGGCGTCCCCGCCGGGGCACTGCTCGGCACAGCGCTGGGCTGGCGAACGACGTTCTGGGCGATCGCCATCCTCTGTATTCCTGCGGCCGTTGGAGTCATTCGTGGCGTCACGAACAATGTTGGTCGGAGCGAGACTAGCGCGACCTCACCAAGGCTCCGTGTCGAGCTCAGCCAGTTGGCGACGCCGCGGCTCATCCTGGCCATGGTACTCGGAGCGCTGATCAACGGAGGGACCTTTGCGGCATTCACCTTCCTGGCACCCATCGTGACCGAGACCGCGGGCTTGGCCGAAGCGTGGGTGTCCGTCGCGCTGGTGATGTTCGGCATCGGATCGTTCCTTGGCGTCACGATCGCAGGACGACTATCAGATCAACGACCTGGCCTCGTGCTCGCAGTCGGCGGACCGCTATTGCTGACAGGCTGGATCGTGTTGGCAGTGGTCGCATCTCATCCCGTCGCGCTTATCGTCCTCGTCCTCGTTCAGGGATTCCTGTCGTTCGGCGTCGGCAGTACTCTGATCACGCGTGTGCTGTATGCAGCATCGGGTGCGCCAACGATGGGCGGTTCGTACGCAACCGCAGCATTGAATATCGGAGCTGCAGCGGGGCCCGTGCTTGGTGCGCTCGGGCTCGCGACCGGGCTGGGGCTGCTCGCGCCGGTTTGGGTCGCTTCGGTGCTGACAGCGATCGCTCTCGTCATCATGCTTCTCACCAGACGCGCGCTTACGAAGACCGCGGCGGAGGCCAATTGATGACCCATCCGAACGCTCTTCTCACTCCTCGTGCCCGTCTCCGGTTAGCCCGGCTGATTGTCGAAGACGGCTATCCGGCCACGATCGCCGCAAAGATGTTCATGGTCTCCCCGATCACTGCCCGGAAATGGGCAGGCCGCTACCGGGAAGAGGGTGAGTTTGGGATGCAGGATCGCTCCAGCAAGCCGCACCGGATCCCAGGCAGGACGCCCGAGCATGTCAAGAAGAAGATCATCAACCTGCGCTGGCGGCTTCGACTGGGGCCAGCCCAGATCGCTGCGCGACTTGGTCTCTCGACGTCGACTGTTCACGCGGTCCTCGTCCGTTGCCGCGTGAACCGCCTCTCGCATATCGATCGTGTCACTGGCGAGCCATTGCGGCGATATGAGCATCCTCATCCGGGATCGTTGATTCATGTCGATGTCACGAAGTTCGGCAACATCCCCGACGGCGGTGGACATCGTTACGTAGGTCGGCAGCAAGGCGCACGGAACAAGCTCGCGACTCCGGGATTACCACGAGGAAAAGATCACAAGCCGCGCACCGGGACGGCGTTCGTTCACACAGTCATCGACGACCACTCCCGCGTCGCATACGCAGAAATCTGGTCGGATGAGCAGGCGAGCACAGCGGTGGGAGTTCTCGAACGCGCCGTGGCCTGGTTCGCCGAACGAGGCGTGACCGTCGAGCGAGTCCTATCCGACAACGGGTCGGCATACAGATCCCACGCATGGAGGGACTTCTGCGCTCGGCTCGGCATCCGACACAAGCGGACACGCCCCTACCGGCCGCAGACGAACGGGAAGATCGAGCGATTCCACCGCACGCTCGGGGACGGCTGGGCCTATGCCAGGTTTTACGGTTCAGAGGCCGAACGACGCCTGGCGCTGCCCGGCTGGCTCCACTTCTACAACCACCACCGACACCACTCTGCGATTGGCGGCGTACCCTTCGACCGACTCAACAACGTCCCTGGACATCACAGCTAGGTCTCGGCCGGCCTTCACATGGAACGTTCCGGCAAGCCATCCGGCGACTTCCTCGGTCACTTCCCCGGCTTCGCGGTAGATCGCAATCTGGACAGCCATTTCATGGCCGATCTTGGGGGCGATTTCCGCAAGGTCGGTTCCCATGTTCCTGATTTCGGCCACTCGGGCTCCTGCGATGGCCTGCACCTCGATGCTGGATTCTTCGCAGTGCTCGATGTCCTTGGCGCGCAGTGGGTTCTTGCCGATCAGTCGGTGCTCGAGGGTGATGGCTTCGGCTTCAACCTCTGCGTAGGGAACTGCGTCGGTTCCGTCACCATGGAAGTCCTGGATTTGGCCGTTGGCAACGAGCACCGCGCGCCGAATCGGTGCGCCGACCTCCATTAGTAGGTCTTCCAGTGCGTCGTACTGGGTGCCCTTGAGCTGTCCTCGCTCGTCGTAAGCAACCAGGATAGTTGCGTCGATGGCGTTGCCAGCGGACACCTTGCCGAGGATTCCGCGAATTGCGTTGATCCAGTGGGCTACCTGCCCATCGGCCACGAGGTCGACGCGCAGGGTGGCCAGCACGGCACCCTCGGTGCAGAGCATAAGGGCTACGGATTCTTGCGGGTCGAACTTGAGGCTGGCGCGAACGGCGGCTGCGATGCCTGCGTTGCTTGAGATGCTAGTCATTGTGACTGCCTTTCCTTGGTTTTCAACCGGGGCTCTGCCGGGCTTTCCGGTGGAGTTCCTATCCCCTGTTGATACTTCAATTCTAGCAGTTTGCTAGCTTGCTAGCAAGCTAGTTTGCTGTTTTTCTTGAAAGATTTTTGCTAGCTTTCAAGCATGGTAGAAAACTTGCCTGACAGGTCAACGCAACATTTGCGCATGATTGCATGGGTTCCCCTTGTTCCGATACATGCCAAACTGCACGTCTGAAAGTTCTGTCAGGGGTGGGCTTTAGCCCATCGCGTAGCGACGCGCAGCGCCCTTGACTGGGCTTTCAGACGTGCAACAATCGGGCATCGGGGCAAGGAAAACCCGCTTAGAGGCTCTCGATCTTATCCGGCCGGAATCCTGACCAGTGTTCTTGGCCTGTGACCACTACCGGGGCTTGCATGTATCCCAATGAGCGGACATATTCGAGCGCTTCGGCATTCTTGCTGATGTCGATTGTCTGGTACTCGACACCTTTTTTGTCTAGAGCCCTGTAGGTGGCGTTGCACTGGACGCAAGAAGGCTTGCTATAGACGGTGACGGGGTTTTTCATGGCTTTTCTCCTGGGCGCTAGTCCTGGGCTTCAAGTGCGGTGATTTCTTGGGGGCTGAGCTTATAGGCGAAACTGCATTGCCCGAATTCTGCTGCTGCTGCGGTTGCTTCTTCTTCAGTGCCGTAGAAGCCGAGGATCTGAGTCGCTGGGCAATTGAGTACGGCATATGGGGCGACTATGGCCATTGGGGATCTACTTTCAGGGGTAGGTTGCCCCGCCTTTCGGCGGGGCTGTCAGCTAGTCGTTGGGAAGTCCGCGATATTTTGCGGGTAGCTTCTCAAATTCTTCGGGAACCCATTTAGGGCCGTCGCTTTGTCCGGTTTTCCAGAAGAAATGCGCGTCGCGGTCTATGGCTTCCTTGCATGCTTCCACGTTGTCGAAATACTTGGTGGTAGTGTCACCTTCGACGTAAAGACCATAGCCGAAGTGGCGATTTCCCTTGGTATCCGTGGCCTGACGGGCGAAGCCGATGATGTAGGGCCATGCGCCGAAGTCGTAGCCTTCGCCTCCCCACTGCGAGATGACCGTCCAACCGGCCTTCTCGGCCGTGTCGATGTAGTCATAGCCGTCCCCCGTGCGGTCATCGCATGGCAGGTTCGGGCCAGTGAATACGGTGCTAGTCATTGTGACTGCCTTTCCTTGGTTTTCAACCGGGGCTCTGCCGGGCTTTCCGGTGGAGTTCCTATCCCCTGTTGATACTTCAATTCTAGCAGTTTGCTAGCTTGCTAGCAAGCTAGTTTGCTGTTTTTCTTGAAAGATTTTTGCTAGCTTTCAAGCATGGTAGAAAACTTGCCTGACAGGTCAACGCAACATTTGCGCATGATTGCATGGGTTCCCCTTGTTCCGATACATGCCAAACTGCACGTCTGAAAGTTCTGTCAGGGGTGGGCTTTAGCCCATCGCGTAGCGACGCGCAGCGCCCTTGACTGGGCTTTCAGACGTGCAACAATCGGGCATCGGGGCAAGGAAAACCCGACGCAGGATTATGGGCGCAAAAAGTGAACCCGACCGCATAGGAAGGCGGTCGGGTTCGGTTTACTTCCAAGGAAAGGAAGTTAGTCTATTGTCTCATGAGCGGCTTAGGAGTGCTTCTCTAGGAATTCCTGGATGGCTTGCGCCACGAGAACCTGTTGCTTGATGTCGTTAGCAGCGGCGTAGAGCTTGATTTGGGTATGAAGCTCTTTTGGAATCCTCACGTTGAGCGGCTTCATGTCCTGCTCAGGTGTTTCAGGAGTCCTGAAACTCTCGCTCACTGAACCCGCCTTTTGAGTTGCGGTTTTCGCGGCTGGCTTCATCTTGTCTTTAAGGCTGCTCATGACAGTGCCTCCATTAGTTCTTTGGCGACTTCTTCATAGCCCATCAGGTCGGCCGGAATTTCACCTGGAATGGTCTTGAATGCTTGGCGGTGCTTGATTCGTGTATTGAATAGGGCCAGGTCGCTATCTTCTAGGTATTCCAAGCTGTCTCGGAGCGCGACCGTTTGCTCATTGACCTTAGTGAAAAGGGCGATGCGTGCAGTATCGGTCGGCAGGTTCGCGTTCGTGGCAACGAGTCGCTTTAGATCCATAACGGCCGGCTCGGTTGGCATGATGACTACATCGGCAGCCTTGATCGCCGCGTCGATAGTCGCCGGATCGCCTGGGGGAGTGTCAATGATGACGAAATCCTTGGCGCTCTTCCCTGCGAGCCTCTTCAGCTTGGCGATGTTCACGATCTCGACGGGGAACGGCAGTGGTGTACCTGCATCATGAGCGTCTTCGGCCCATTCTGTTGCAGAGCCCTGCATATCTGTATCCCAAAGCTCGACCGTATACCCTAAGTCGATCAGCGCACAGGCGAGGTAAATCGAGCTAGTTGTCTTGCCCACGCCGCCCTTGGTCTGCACAAGCGCAATAGTGGTAGCCATTTCTGCCTCCTAATCCTTGTACACAAATCCTTGTGCACACAAACTTACAAACTTGAAAACTTACTTGCAAGTTTGCTTGCAAGATATTTTCCTATCTTGATTACAAGCATAATAGCTTGCTAGCAAACTTTCAAGCTATATGAATAGCAAAGTATCAAACTTTTTTGTTCGCAGGGCTTTTGCTTATTCGTCAGGCCAGGGGAGTACGGTTAGCTCGTTATGTCTGTCGAGCTTGTTGATGTTATTTTTACGACGGCCTCCGCGCCTTGGAAGATTCGGCGGGGCGGTCGGGTCTGGCAGGTTGTCGTGGAACCTACCCATCATTATGAACGAGTGAAGTGGTGGGAAGATACGAGCTTCACTATTAAGAAGGGCAGCGCTGACCGGATTGATTATGCGGTGTGGCTGGTGCAGGTGCGGCTTGGCGCTAATCCCAGGTCGGATCTTGTGACCTGGGAGCTGGTGGAGCATCCGCGCACTGGTTCTTGGTCTGTGCGCGAGGTGTTATGAAGTTACGAGATCTAGGTGATATTTCGACCTATCGCAGCAGCGAAAGATACGAAGAACCCGAGGATGACAGCTTCGTATAACCAACGTAGTTCGGTTGTTTGTGGTTGGTTTTCTTGGCTAAGTCGGTAGTGGCCGCGTGCGGCCGCGCCCATCACGAGGATTGTTCCTGCGGCGCTTGTGTAGATCCAGCCGTCACGTCCTGGCGTGATGAAAGGAATACCAGGTAGATGAGTCCAAAGATGATTGCAGCGCGCGCTTGGGTGAGATAGTGCGTTGCTTGTTATGGGTTTCGTGTCATGAGTGCTGCTTTCTAGAGATCCGTGCACATGCCATGCTCGCATATCGTGTGCTGACTCGAGTTCTGAGCGTGTGGCTTGTGTTCGGTCGGTCGATTGGTTCCTGCTGTCCACCATGTGTGCGAAAAAAGCAGCGGAGCGGGAGGGCTTTTTTCGTGCCCATGTGGGCAGGAGGCTAGGAACATGCCCTGGTTCGGCGTGCGGCGGCCAGGGCGGCGCGTGCGGCTGCGGCACCTCGGGAGGCCGTGGTGCGCAGCTGCGGGCGCTGCGCGGCTTGCTGGGCGCGGCGTTCGGCGGCGGCTCGGGCGGCGGCGCGCGCGTGGCTGCTGGCGGCTGCTGCTCGCTGGGATCGGCTGAGCATGATTTCTCCGGTGGCGGTGCGCCATTGGTTCATGCGGTGCAGGATCGCTGCGCGCAAGATCCGGCAGTAGTCGATGTAGGACTGAGTTTCACGGTTGTGCTGGGGGAGTACTCCCCAGGCTTCCTTGCCGTGCAGGCCTGGTGTGGTGCGCCATTCCAAGGCGTGCTGGATATCTGCGATTGTCCATCCGGCATTGAAGAATGGCTTGAACATGTTGAGCACGTTTTTCTTGGAAAAACGGGCAAAATCTGGCATTCGACGCAAGATTTCAGCGGCAGCCGATAACCCCTGTCCTCTAGAGCTGATAGTTCTGTGAGCTGGCCACAGTTCGACTGGTCGATCATCGCTGTGGTGAGTTCGCACGGCGGAGCCGTGCCCAAAAATCTTTTCAGTGCCGCGTAGCGGCTCATTGTGAGTGTTTTTCTCGCGCGTGCGCGTGTAGGAACTTACTTCGTAAGTGGTTAACCCCCCTACGGGGAGGGGTTCTAAGTTATTTCCACAGGCCGTGTTGTTGGGGGTGTGGTGGGTCTGGCGGGTTGTGGTCGTGTCTTCGGAGTCCTGGGGGCGGAGTCCGAGGCCGATGGGGCGGCACACGACGTAGACGGGGGCTTCGTTGGTCGCTGGCTGGCCAGCTTTGGCGGCGTATTGTGCGCTGCGGCCGGAGGCGACGATGCCGAGGATGCCGTGGGTGCGTAGGAATTTGAGAGCGTTGCCTACGGTGGAGCGGGATACGCGTGCTTTAGAAGCGATGGTGTCCCAGGTGATGCGCACCGTCATGCTCTCGTGGTCGGTGTAGCGAAGGAGTACCCAGAGGACGGCGAGGATGTTGCGTTTGCAGTCTGCGCGGCGTTCGAGCAGTGCGTCGAGGGTGCGTGTGGCGCGCCAGGCTTGGGCGGTGTGGTCGATTTTCTTGCTGCCAGTGGGGATGGCCCAGGCAATCGCGCGAGGCGAGGTTTCCTGGGCACGGGAGACCCGCTTGATGTGTATCGGGGCGGGGGTGTGGGCGTGTTTGGTGGCGAGGGCTTCTTTGGCCGCGTTGAACTGGCTTTTCCCCTTGACAGTGAATCCTTCGGGGGTTTCTGCCTTGGTAAAGGGGCGGTGTCGTTTGGCGGTGTGGGCGAGGATGGCGGCGATGCGGCCGTCGGTGGGGCGGGTGCACCAGCGTGGTTTTGTGGTGTGGATCGCGGTGTTTTGCGGCGTTTCGGGGGTGCTGGTGCTTGATTGGGCGCGCGGAGGCGCTACTATAGACACATAAGTCCTTTTCTCTTTGGAGGGTAAAGGAAGGGGAGCGTCCGGCTGGTAACCGGAAGCTTCGTGGTAAATCTCGATCTGCTGTACTCGGCAAAGTGTTCAGATCGGATTCAGAATTTCAGTCCCGCGCTTTGCGCGGGCTTTTCTGTTTAAGGCTTGTCGATAGGCAGCTGGTCCTTTTCGAGTTCCTGAGGAACCCACGTTGGGATACCTCGGCTATCAAGTTCGACTGTTTTCACCATGAGGTCAAAAAAAGCGGCGCTTGTATATCCCGACTTCTCAGCAAGCTCAGCAAAACGATCTTTGCTGGCCTTCTCAACCTTCCACCCAATGGATGTAGGCTCATGGAGCGTCCCACGAGGTCGCCGTTTGATAGTCATGACAGCAGTCTAAGGGTTATCAGTAACCCTAAGGAAGGTGCGACACGCACCGACTCTAAATTTGTTGACCTGCCGTCGTTTTAGAAAACTCATCGCATGATCAGGGATAATCAGATTTTGATTATTCACAAAGTTCCTACGCCTGGAACTTTTGCCATTCAGGATGGGTCATTGGAAATTATTCTTGCTCTACTCGTAGTCTTTGTGGTCGTTGGCCTAATTATGCAGGCTGGGAAGCCCACTAAACAGCAAGTCAAAACGCAAAGCAATATCGATCAGATGCGCCCTCTTCGTGTGAAGTGGCTTCTTGACGAAGGCGTGAGTGGGCCGATCCTCAGCCAAGCAAGTGATGGTCATGTGTTGGGGCAGGGGAGCAAAGGGCAGGCATATCTATTTCGTCCCTCGTATACCTCAGGGATGCTCTTAGACCATACCTCCGTAATTGGCGTTGATGTAGTTGAAGACGGAATTACGGTAACGCCTGCTGGGCGTGGTCGTCAGATCGGTTCCGCCATTGTAGGTGGAGCAATCGCAGGAGGGACAGGAGCCGTCATCGGTGGCTTAGGTACTTCTAAGACAAGTCGGGAGCACGTGAACAAAGTTCTATTGCGCCTCAGCCTTAACGATGCCCGATGGTCCTTGATCGAGATAACTTTTCTCGATGCTCCTGGCAGTGGGCTACCTAAAAATAATCCTGCCTACCTCAAGGCGAGAACCGATGCGTTCGGCTGGTGCGCGAAAATCGAATCAGCAGTACGTGCCAGCAGCGAAACAGTCGCGCCGGTAAGTACGACACCTTCTGGTGATACTACTGCGACGCCAACGCAGGGAACACAAAATAATTTGAGTGGATCTTCGGATGACGACTTGCTTGGAAAGTTGGAAAGGCTGATAAAAATGAAGGAAGCTGGACACCTAAGCGAGTCCGAGTTTGAGGCTCAAAAGAACATAATTCTTGGTCGTGATTCATAAATTTTCGGAATCTAGCAGCTAATTCCAGTCAGTGTTCATGCTTGGTCTCTAAATCCAGTATGATCGAGCATTTTGTGAGTCCACAGCCAGTGACGGTCAAAGGTTGGAATCGCCAAGGTATCGTCCGAGTGCAGAGCGATAAGGATGTTGTTCAATCCGCGCGGCCCAGCTTTTTAGGCTGGCCGTGGACGACGGGGTCATCGCACAGGACGACCCCTACGATCGGGTTCAGAGGCTACTGAAGGGTTTGGTCTTTGGTCGAAACGCAGCATAGCCGATCCGCACTGACCGTGGCCCGCTAAAAGTGTCTCGCAACTAACGACGGCGACACGATTTTAGGCCGTCAGTTGCAACACATAGTTGTAAGAATAGTGGAGCATTGATTTCTCGCGGATTTTCTTCAGGGGAGTGGCATCCAACAAGGCGTGTTACAACTCTTAGGTTGAGATACATTGTCCTCAATGGAAGACGTCGATTATAAGATGTGGTCAATTAGCGGCGATGGTAGTAATTTAGCCAAAGCGCCCCTTCGATTGATTTACAGTTTGAACTCTTTGGCTAATTCCAGGTGCAACTAGGAGCTCGTGGAAGGCTGCCTCAATGAATTCCAAGCTGACAAGTATTTCCTGAACTGTGAGGGATGTTCCCTCATGAGTTCCCTCGTTGCCAATCCACTTGACTGCTTGTAGTAATTCTGCGACCTTCTGATTACCCGTTTTCGTTTTCCATTGTTTGATTCTTTGGTGCAATGGCGTGTATGAGCCTTTGGAGTTGCGTGCTGGTACGCCCTCGTTGCTTAAAAAGCATTCGACAGAATTTCGTAGGGCAGTTGCTGCGAAGCTTGGGTCTACGAAGACTAGGGGGCGGGCTCTATCGATAGCTCGACGCACATCCCTAGGTATATCTTCCGGCAACGTTATTAGGAGCAAAGGAGGGTTAAAGTAATCAATCTTGTAAAATTCGGAGTACCTTTGACCTTGATATCCTTCGTCCGGATCATTTATCGGTCGATCACGAGATACATCCACTCTAAAACTTCCGACCGCCGTGACAATCTGTTCGCACTCGCTATTTTCGCAACGACCGCTAAGTTGCATCGTTCCGGAAATCCATTCTGGCTCCCATGCGTCATGTCCTCGGTAGCTACGAGAAATTTTGTTTTCAGCGGTTTCTGGCTTACCCCACTTCACGTATCCTTCCCGGCATGAGGGGCAGCGCGTCCGTGGCCATTGTGTGCCTTCCTCAATCTCTTCGCTGAACCGTTGGATAACTCGGAGGTAGTCACTTATCAAATTTTCACTGCCTTTCCGACATTTTGATTGGAAGATTTAAGGGTATGTTTTTGGAAAAATTTAGCATTCGACTGCGGTCTTATCCATTCTTGTGGTAAAGGTTCTTACGACGCCCCGATCTTATTTCCAGGACGTGTTGTCCGATCAATCGGCTATGCGCGCTGTGGGCTCAGAGTTTGGTTCCTAAGGAAGTTGCCCTGCGTCTTGTTCGCGGTGAAGAATTCTCAGCGTTGAGAGAAAACTGCGAGCATGACTCGTTTAGTGAAAAACTCTGCTATTACGCGATGGGTGAAGAATCTCTATGCGGATACCTATAGGTAAGGGGCATTCTTTCGGAATGATTTTTTCTAGGTAGCTCTAGGGCGACTAGTCAAAAGTGTTGGCACACGACTGTTTTCTTCGATCCATGTTTCCAAGTCTGGGTCTATGTATCCGGACAAGGTGTGGAGGTCGGAAAATCTTGCAGGCAGATCTGCGGCCCAAATTCGATGATGGTGCCCTATCCTGTTTCGCAACGACCTGAGTGATTCAACCTTAGCGCTGACAAGGGCTTGGTTACGGCTTTTCATATGAGGAAAGGCTCCTACCAAATCGGGCCACAGGAACATTTGACTCTTTGACACCATTTGGTGCCAGAAACCAAAGGAGATTTCTGAGATGATCTGTCCTGAGTCCAGTGGCATCCCGTTCTTTCGAACACGTCCAATGGCGGTATCGATATCAGCATAGGGGTATGCATGGCGGCGAGATCCCCGCCCTCGATCCCGGCCGAGTTCGCGTGCGTCATCAAATATCCAATGCCCCGCGCGCCCTTTGGTTATGTGCCGAACAGTCATCTGTCGGTCAATGGCATTGCGCAGCGCCACCTCGAGGTGAGTGAATGATTCCCAGAAAGCAGCCGAAATTTCTGTATTCCACTCGTAAAGCTGCATAGCTAGATCTTGATTCTCACCGCATTCGTCAAGGTAGTGCCTTAAGCGTGCGGTCCCAAAATGAAGCTCATGGAAACTCCACGTTTGTAGGTTGGCCATCAACATCCGATTCGTCTAGAATGAAAGAGAACATCCCGGAACCGTCCCTGTAGTCTTCTTCTGAAGGCCGATCAAACGGCCGGGATTCTGCTTTAACTGATCATTTTATCTCGTAGGTGTCCACTGAAGTCCCAAGTCAGCGGATGTATCCGTATGCTTCGCAGTTGAGATCCTATACGTGCCCTAAATGGCTTAGTTTCTACGTGTTCCGAAGAGTTGCACCACGTTGTTGTCTTCTTCGCGGGAGGTTACATGTGGTGTGCCTTCTGAGGCATTATTTTCCTCTGCCCCAGGAGCCCAAAGTCGGAGAAACTTGGGTGAAATTCCGAGTTTTTGCGCTGCCTTGGTGTATGGAGTGGAACCGAACATCCTAGTCAACATTTGTCGGAGGAGTATAGGTTCTTCAGGGGCAACTTTGACGGGCTCTTCCTTACGCCAACCTTTGTACGAAAGTTGCACCATGAGTGATTTCCGTCTGGTGTCGCTTAGGAGCCCGAGTTTGTGCCCACGGGCAATGATTGCCTGGATAGATACACCCCAAGTGGCTTTGAGTTTGAGGTAGCCGCTCAGGTTAAGAGTCTCGCTGATCTCATTCTGCATGGATTTTTTCGGTAGAAGGAATGCGCCGGCAAATTCGTTCGCTTCCTGTTCTTTGGCCTTCTCGTCTAGCAGGATGCGATCGCCATGGAGGATCAAATGGCCGAGCTCATGGGCCTTACTGAACCTCTCGCGGTCACCAGAACCGCCACTCACATATGTTATGAACGGGCGATGGCTGGGATAAGTGGGCCGCGAAAGACCCTCGTGCTTGGGAAAAAGATCTTCAGATCGGTCGGAAATGGGAACAACGATAACTCCCTTTCGTTCCAATGAACGGGTCAGGTTAAGCACTGGGGTTTCGGTGTTCAGCCCTAGAGCTGTGCGTGTAGCTTTCGCGTAGAATTCCATGTCTTCGCCAGTGATGAGTGACTCCTCAGTGGCAGCTGCGCGGGGCAGGTTTGGGCGAACGAAATCGACAGCAGTACCCATATGATTTGCGATACGCTCGATTTCGTTGAACCGGGCTTCGACCGCAGCCTTTGCTCCTGCTGAGGCCAACTTTCGGTAGGTAAGGGGTCCTGGCAATGGCTGAGCATCCATCTCAAAAAAAGTGATAGGGGTGTTGGTCGCGAAGGCAATGGACTGTGCTGCAGTGGGTGAAAGAGTTCGGTCCCCTCTTTCCATGAGTGAAATCTGCGCTTGGCTGATTCCTGTTGCCAGTGAAAGTTCGGCCTGGCTGATGCCGAGTAGATGCCTCAACGTTAGTAGGCGGACACCTGGCTCGTTAGACACCCTCCTCACCTGAAATTTCGTCCTCCGCTACTTGGGGATTGAATAGGTCTTCTTCGTGAGCAGGCTCGCCGACGAATTCGAGTTGCTCAAAGTCGCTTCGGTTGGGCGCCAGTTCCATTGCGAAATCGACTTCCACGGTGCCTCCATATCGACCTTCCTTGATGGGTCGTACGACTCGAAGTGAAACAGTACCGTCGTTTTGCGGTGTCCAGAGTGCGAGAAGGCGGTGAAAGCCTGGATCTGGGAAAAGTGTGCCGGTTTCGAATTCGAGCATGGGCGTATTTCGCCAATATGCTCGGCGTGTGAGATTTGAACCGGCGTGAGGGACCCCTGCGGTCTGCTTCGCAGACTTGAGTAGACGCATGGTGATGCCCTCTTCCTTGTGAACGAGTGAAATCTGTCCCATAAGTTCAGGGTTTCCACCGAGCGACCAACTGGCTGCAGGGGCATTGGTTAAGTGTTCACGAACACCGGCACGAATCACTCCAGATCGAAGGTGAGCCATGCGTCCGGCATTTTTGTATGGCGGGATATAAGTTTGCGCATCAATCACAGCCAGAGCAAAGGCCTCGTGCAGGGGCTCTGTGAGCGGTAGCAATGCTGTGTGTAGTCGTACCGCTGTGTCCATATTAAAGTCGGCCAAGTTGTTGCCCCCCATGTATTTTTGACCCCAGAAATCCCAAGTTGTAATAATATTACATGGTAAATTAACGATTCCAAATATGCCACAACCCGCTTCTTGGGGCTTTCTGTGGCAAACGGCACCGATCGCTCCTTCGTCCATCATCGGTTGATAGTAGTGATTTCCTCGATTTCATTAGCGTGCTGCCGAGTGGGGCTCTACTCCGGGTTAGGATCTGGAAACGAGCGGAGAATACTGAGGGCAGGTCAGTATGAGGTGTCTTATTCGTCCACTTATCATGTTCCGTGGAAGCTGATTGCGCATAGCTGGAACAGTGAACTTTGGCGGCTCTTCGATTTTTGAGACGCTTCTGGACTGTTCCGCAATTATGGATGGAGGAACTGCTAGAGGCGATGGAAGGCCGGATCCTCGTTTCGCGATTTTTCGTAACCAAGTTATGGCCAGCATAGAGCGTAAGCAGATCTGGCCGAAAATGGCATTGCGGCTGGCTGTATTAGTCAAGAAGGCTATTGGTGATTGAGTGCTTCAGTTGTCTTTGCTATTCCGGTGCTTTACCCAACGCCCGGTAAACCGTGCTACGGCTGACACCTAGAACTTCGCCTATTTGCGCAACTGTCATGTCCTTCTGTTCATAAAGTCTTTTGGCGGTGCGTAGTTTGTCGGGGGACAGGGATGGTGGTCGTCCGCCAGTGCGGCCGCGGGCTCGGGCTGCTTGGAGCCCGGCGTTGGTGCGTTCGCGGATAAGGTCTCTTTCGAATTCGGCGAGTGAAGCGAAGATGTTGAAGACGAGTCGTCCGCCGGAGGAGCTGGTGTCGATGTTCTCCTGCAGGGATTTGAACTCAATGCCTTGTTGCTGCAGCGCGTCCATGTGATTGATCAGGTGGCGAATGGAGCGACCGAGTCGATCGAGCCTCCAGACCACCAAAGTGTCGCCTGGCCGTATCTGGTCCAGGAGTTTATCGAGTTCGGGACGTGACTCGAGGGCCCCGGAGGCGGTGTCGGTGAAGATGCGATAGCAGCCTGCTGCAGTGAGCGCATCGAGCTGAAGTTGTGCATCTTGGTCGCCGGTAGAGACTCTGGCGTACCCGAGGAGGTGTCCCATGTATCCAAATGTATCAATACTCGTGCGAACAGGTGTGTATCGGCACATAGTTTGTGACACTGAGTTTTGCGGCGAAGCACGCCTAAAAATCTGTTGATTTTTCAACTGTCCTTGCTTTTCAGCAGAGCGCACGGTTTGGTGTGTCATAAACGAACGATTTAGACACAACCGAGCCGTGCAGTTACTTCATGTGCTTAAAGATTTTCCGAGCATCCATACTCTGATCGAATATCCCTGAATGTGGGTCTGATGCTGTAGGTTTCTCTTGAGATTTAGATTCGATTATTGTGGGGGAGCAGATGGCCAGAAGAGTGCTTACGATTCATGAATTAACTTTTCGTGAGAAGGGTAAGAGTGAAGGAGCTGGCCGTGTTTTCGCACCGGCTGATCTTCTGGGTAGCGATCTCCTAGATATATTCTCGGCTCTGTTGCAAAGATTGGCGGCAGTCAGAGGTAGGCTGTCGCTCTGCGCCGATCAGGCGGCTGCTGCGAAATGGTGGTTGAGCATGCCCATGGCCTCCGTCAGCGCCGAGGGCCCAATGCCAAAAGCTCTCTCCACAAGGCGCACCTCGCCCCTGATGCCGGGCTGCAGGCACCAGGGGCGAGCCTGTCCTTTGCGCAGGGCTCGCATGACTTCGAATCCCTTGATCGTGGCATAGGCCGTGGGGATCGATTTGAAACCGCGCACCGGCTTGATCAGTATCTTGAGCTTTCCGTGATCGGCCTCGATCACGTTATTGAGATACTTCACCTGCCGGTGGGCCGTCTCCCGGTCCAGCTTTCCTTCGCGCTTCAATTCGGTGATCGCTGCACCATAGCTCGGCGCTTTGTCGGTATTGAGCGTGGCAGGCTTTTCCCAGTGCTTCAGGCCTCGCAGGGCCTTGCCCAGGAACCGCTTCGCTGCCTTGGCGCTGCGGGTCGGCGACAGGTAGAAATCGATCGTGTCGCCCCGCTTGTCGACTGCCCGGTACAGGTAGGTCCACTTGCCCCGCACCTTGACGTAGGTTTCATCCAGGCGCCAGCTCGGATCAAAGCCACGCCGCCAGAACCAGCGCAGCCGCTTCTCCATCTCCGGGGCGTAGCACTGGACCCAGCGATAGATCGTCGTATGGTCGACCGAAATGCCGCGTTCCGCCAGCATTTCCTCAAGGTCGCGATAGCTGATCGGATAGCGACAATACCAGCGCACCGCCCACAGGATCACATCACCCTGGAAATGGCGCCACTTGAAATCCGTCATCGTTCCGTCCGTCCAATCTCCGCCAAGCATGCTCAAGCTTCACGATTTTTGCAACAGAGCCCCGGCCCGCATGTGTCCGTCGCACCGCGAGCTTGTGCAGATATGCGGCCTCCCCCTTGAGGGCGTCGGGCCAGAACTCGGGATCCTCGGCCGACAAGGTGCAACAGCCGACGATGCCGTCGCTGCAACTCGCGACTAGGAGCTCGGATCTCAGGACGAAGGTCTCCGCGAATGTCCGGTCGATCCGCGCGACGTCCCAGGCGGGCGTTCCCTTGGCGGACATCCACGCCGCAGCGTCGTGCATCAGCCGCACAACCTCGTCGATATCACCCGAGCAGGCGACCCGAACGTTCGGAGGCTCCTCGCTGTCCATTCGCTCCCCTGGCGCGGTATGAACCGCCGCCTCATAGTGCAGTTTGATCCTGACGAGCCCAGCATGTCTGCGCCCACCTTCGCGGAACCTGACCAGGGTCCGCTAGCGGGCGGCCGGAAGGTGAATGCTAGGCATGATCTAACCCTCGGTCTCTGGCGTCGCGACTGCGAAATTTCGCGAGGGTTTCCGAGATGGTGATTGCGCTTCGCAGATCTCCAGGCGCGTGGGTGCGGACGTAGTCAGCGCCATTGCCGATCGCGTGAAGTTCCGCCGCAAGGCTCGCTGGACCCAGATCCTTTACAGGAAGGCCAACGGTGGCGCCCAAGAAGGATTTCCGCGACACCGAGACCAATAGCGGAAGCCCCAACGCCGACTTCAGCTTTTGAAGGTTCGACAGCACGTGCAGCGATGTTTCCGGTGCGGGGCTCAAGAAAAATCCCATCCCCGGATCGAGGATGAGCCGGTCGGCAGCGACCCCGCTCCGTCGCAAGGCGGAAACCCGCGCCTCGAAGAACCGCACAATCTCGTCGAGCGCGTCTTCGGGTCGAAGGTGACCGGTGCGGGTGGCGATGCCATCCCGCTGCGCTGAGTGCATAACCACCAGCCTGCAGTCCGCCTCAGCAATATCGGGATAGAGCGCAGGGTCAGGAAATCCTTGGATATCGTTCAGGTAGCCCACGCCGCGCTTGAGCGCATAGCGCTGGGTTTCCGGTTGGAAGCTGTCGATTGAAACACGGTGCATCTGATCGGACAGGGCGTCTAAGAGCGGCGCAATACGTCTGATCTCATCGGCCGGCGATACAGGCCTCGCGTCCGGATGGCTGGCGGCCGGTCCGACATCCACGACGTCTGATCCGACTCGCAGCATTTCGATCGCCGCGGTGACAGCGCCGGCGGGGTCTAGCCGCCGGCTCTCATCGAAGAAGGAGTCCTCGGTGAGATTCAGAATGCCGAACACCGTCACCCTGCTGCGTAACATCGTTGCTGCTCCATAACATCAAACATCGACCCACGGCGTAACGCGCTTGCTGCTTGGATGCCCGAGGCATAGACTGTACAAAAAAACAGTCATAACAAGCCATGAAAACCGCCACTGCGCCGTTACCACCGCTGCGTTCGGTCAAGGTTCTGGACCAGTTGCGTGAGCGCATACGCTACTTGCATTACAGTTTACGAACCGAACAGGCTTATGTCCACTGGGTTCGTGCCTTCATCCGTTTCCACGGTGTGCGTCACCCGGCAACCTTGGGCAGCAGCGAAGTCGAGGCATTTCTGTCCTGGCTGGCGAACGAGCGCAAGGTTTCGGTCTCCACGCATCGTCAGGCATTGGCGGCCTTGCTGTTCTTCTACGGCAAGGTGCTGTGCACGGATCTGCCCTGGCTTCAGGAGATCGGAAGACCTCGGCCGTCGCGGCGCTTGCCGGTGGTGCTGACCCCGGATGAAGTGGTTCGCATCCTCGGTTTTCTGGAAGGCGAGCATCGTTTGTTCGCCCAGCTTCTGTATGGAACGGGCATGCGGATCAGTGAGGGTTTGCAACTGCGGGTCAAGGATCTGGATTTCGATCACGGCACGATCATCGTGCGGGAGGGCAAGGGCTCCAAGGATCGGGCCTTGATGTTACCCGAGAGCTTGGCACCCAGCCTGCGCGAGCAGCTGTCGCGTGCACGGGCATGGTGGCTGAAGGACCAGGCCGAGGGCCGCAGCGGCGTTGCGCTTCCCGACGCCCTTGAGCGGAAGTATCCGCGCGCCGGGCATTCCTGGCCGTGGTTCTGGGTTTTTGCGCAGCACACGCATTCGACCGATCCACGGAGCGGTGTCGTGCGTCGCCATCACATGTATGACCAGACCTTTCAGCGCGCCTTCAAACGTGCCGTAGAACAAGCAGGCATCACGAAGCCCGCCACACCGGGCTCTGTTGCAAAGATTGGCGGCAGTCAGAGGTAGGCTGTCGCTCTGCGCCGATCAGGCGGCTGCTGCGAAATGGTGGTTGAGCATGCCCATGGCCTCCGTCAGCGCCGAGGGCCCAATGCCAAAAGCTCTCTCCACAAGGCGCACCTCGCCCCTGATGCCGGGCTGCAGGCACCAGGGGCGAGCCTGTCCTTTGCGCAGGGCTCGCATGACTTCGAATCCCTTGATCGTGGCATAGGCCGTGGGGATCGATTTGAAACCGCGCACCGGCTTGATCAGTATCTTGAGCTTTCCGTGATCGGCCTCGATCACGTTATTGAGATACTTCACCTGCCGGTGGGCCGTCTCCCGGTCCAGCTTTCCTTCGCGCTTCAATTCGGTGATCGCTGCACCATAGCTCGGCGCTTTGTCGGTATTGAGCGTGGCAGGCTTTTCCCAGTGCTTCAGGCCTCGCAGGGCCTTGCCCAGGAACCGCTTCGCTGCCTTGGCGCTGCGGGTCGGCGACAGGTAGAAATCGATCGTGTCGCCCCGCTTGTCGACTGCCCGGTACAGGTAGGTCCACTTGCCCCGCACCTTGACGTAGGTTTCATCCAGGCGCCAGCTCGGATCAAAGCCACGCCGCCAGAACCAGCGCAGCCGCTTCTCCATCTCCGGGGCGTAGCACTGGACCCAGCGATAGATCGTCGTATGGTCGACCGAAATGCCGCGTTCCGCCAGCATTTCCTCAAGGTCGCGATAGCTGATCGGATAGCGACAATACCAGCGCACCGCCCACAGGATCACATCACCCTGGAAATGGCGCCACTTGAAATCCGTCATCGTTCCGTCCGTCCAATCTCCGCCAAGCATGCTCAAGCTTCACGATTTTTGCAACAGAGCCATATTCTCCGATTGGCTAAGCAAGCTGACTCGAGAGGATACCGTCGATAAAAGTAAGAACACTTGGGTCAATGTCACCGGTATATCCAGGTATTCCTCGCGGGTCGTAGTAGTTGAAACCTCAGTGGGTTCCACCGGTGAATCCGGGGAGGTAGTCGATTCAGAAACCGGCGAATCGGAATTCCAGCTTTCGTCTCGCCATGCACCAACTGGAACAACTCGGACGCTTCTTTTGGTTCCCGAAAGAGGACGCTCCGCATTCTTGATGACAGAATCTTCACGCCGCGGCTCCGGCGGGATACGAATTCGCCAGTTGTTTTCTACACATATAGCTGAACTACTAAAGCTCATCAAGATGGACTGCTCCACCGTATCGGAAAGCGACGCTTGGGCGGAACATGCGAAATTGAAAGAGGTCGAACTCCGGGTCGAGGGAAAGTCAGTCGATGCTGCAGATGGGGTGCACGTCGAAGTCGGGGTCATATCCCACATCGCAAGGCCGCGGCGCCGTGCTTTCTTTGATCGAGATCTTCTTGGGAAGTTGGCAACTGACAAGAGTGCCGCAAAGCGAGTCGTTGGTATTCCAGTTGACGAGGATCATGAGAAGGAAGATGTTTATGTCACCCTAGTCGATGGTGAGCGACAAAAGAAATTTTTAGTTGAGGGCGGAGGCGCTCCGAGCTTTCGGCTGGTCCTCAACGAAGACAACGCGGAGCAGCTAAGTGTGGATGAGCTAGTGGCAAAGTGCGTAGAGCAGTTATCTGAGATTACGGGAATAACTGGCAAAATAAGCTGGGAGCCGCGCTGGAGCGAGAGTCTAGGAGCAAAACATGGGGAAGCTGTCCCTCTGGCAAATTCCTAGAGGTCATTTCACAACCCTCAGGAACGGGCAAACAGGAAAAATACATGCCCCGGATTATTTGATGCAACTAGGCGTACCCATAGCTGTAAGCACTCTCGCTTGGTTTCTAGACTTCAGGTTGGTAAAAGTAGACAACGCTGTTGCGGGCATTTCTATAGTATCCGGGCTTTTATTCGCGGTCGCGGTTTTCCTCTTCCAGTTAAGAACCTCTTTACCCAATAACCCGTTAATCATTGATGCTGATTTGGAACTATTGGACGAGATAATGTTCAACTGCCTATGGGCAATGCTTTGGGGTTTGCTGCTGGTTTTCTTCTTAGTAGTTGTTGGATCTATGGAGTGGGTCGGTGCTCCTGCAAGCCTCGATCCCGCTGAAGAGACAATGATCCGTATTGTCTCGTGCTTCTCTATTGCGGCAGGAGGCCATCTACTTATGGTTCTCACCATGTGCCTCAAGAGAATCCATCGAGCTTACGAGCGCATTGCTATGGGACGAAATTAGATCTGGCTGATGCCTATTTTGGGATAGGGTACCTGCGTTATCAATGAACTATCGAAGGGACCGCGAGTTCGCATGTTCTGACAATACGACAGCTATAACTTTACATAACATGGGTTATCGGCTTTTAAACCACGGTAATAGGACCATCCCATTCACGGGTGATGCCCTGCTCAACGGCAAGCGTGTAGAAGGGGTCGCCTTCTCCGAGCTCCTCGTCCGACTCCATCAGTGCTTCCAGGTCGTCGCGATGCATGCCTGCAAACAGGGTGCGCCCGTCCACTTCGATCCGGGCGACCTCTTCATCCTCGTCGTAATCGTTGACACGCTGTTGGATCAGAGTGACGGGAATGCGGGGCAAATCGTTAGGGTCGGTGAACTCCTGGCGGGCCGGAGCGAGTGCTACGCCCGTTGCTTCGGACTTGGCTTCGGTGGCGAACTGGCCACCGGTGGATACGCCTTTTTGTACGCGGTTGCGATTCTCTATGCTCATGCACCATATGTGGGCGGGAGTGCCCAGCCCGGAGCATCCGCACAGACGGCAAAAATGCCATCGAAGCCTGCGGAGAAATGAAAGGGCCGAGCATCCGTCTTAGTTTGAGACGAACGTCCGGCACTTTCAGTTTCTGCAACTGCGAATCAGTCGGTGGCAGTTCAACCGAGCGAACATGTTGGGTATGGACGAGTCGTCGTGTTACCTTCCATCGTTACCACGGCAGTGAAAGTCGTCCCAACGTAAATGCTGTAGCTCCGGGTTTGACCTCCCTGCCAGGAAATCCGTTTGAAAAGCGGGGCTGAAACGATGATTCCGCCCTTGCGGTGGGTCGTCACACCGACGCCAACACCGCGTCCAGAACCGCAGTACCCACCCGGGACAATCATGTTGCAGCTGGTGACTCCTCCCGTATATTTGCAGCTGATCTGAACAGATACCGCAGCTTGCGCTGAATTCGTTTCTGCGACAGCAGGTGCTGCAACTAGCGAAAGCGCCAAAGCGCCTACCACGCAGAGTTGGGCCAAAAGTTTCTTCATCCTCGACATTGCGTACTTCACCTCAGTAAGAGACCTGAAAAGATTCGTCTTCATTGGCTCACGGCCAATCACGAGCTTCCGTATCGTTCCGGAGCAACAGGGGCGAGTAAGTAAAACCTAAAAGGGATCAATTTTTAAGTCAAGCAAGTTTTTAAAAATTTGAACGATTCCCCGGCATCCAACCGGTGTAGTTGCGTCAGGACTCTGCGAGAATAAAGAGCTTGATCTGAGCCAACGTGTTCACTCAAAAAATACATCATCGACCTAGAAGCCATGGTGTTTTTCAAACCCAGATGTACTAAAAATGAGTGTTTCAAGATTATGATTGCAACCAATGCAAAGTGTGGCTAGACTCGCTTATCAATAGTCGCCAACCACTTCGCATGGAGATGACATGAGTAAGACTGCAAACATAGCCGCTCTAGTCGTCCTGCTAGCTGCCCTCGTCCTACTAGCCGCGTTCCAATGGCTTCCGGCACTACTGTTCCTCCCTGTGGCTGGCGGCTTGTACGCGTGGAATCCCACGGCTAACGACACCCCGGCCCGCAAGAAAGACCTGTAGCGAAGTTCCCGGAGTCGGGTAAGGCGGCAACTGCGATCATGTCTGGCAATTGCCGCCCGATTCCTCCGACTAAGTAGGATTTCCTGGTTGGGTCCCTTTGAGCAGTCCAGTAACTATGCGATAGCTAACTGATTCTCTAAAACCCATTCGTCCCAAAACTGGGACGGCGTCTTTCCATTCAAGGAACCATGGGGACGTTCCTGATTGTAAATGTCCTTCCATTCATCAGCCAAATACCTAGCCTCCGCCATGGTGTCCGTAATTTCCCCCGAGAGCTGTTCGCGTCGGAACTGGGCGTTAAACGACTCAATAAAACCGTTCTGCCAAGGCGAACCCGGATCAATAAACGCAGTAGAAACCCCAACAGCGTTGCACCAGTTCACCAAAGCGCCGGCAGTGAATTCAGGCCCGTTATCACACCGCACGAACGCCGGCTGGATCCCTGTCTCGGCAATGATCCCTTCCAAAACTGCCACCACGTCCTCAGCCTTGAAAGACCGCCGCGGAACAATCGCCAATGCTGTTCTCGTGTACTCATCAATGACGTTGAAAAAGCGGACGTGACGTCCGCAGGAGGTGACATCCGATTGAAAGTCGAAGCTGAGCACATGCATTGGATGCTCTGCGGTCAGTCGCTTCTGCTCACCGGCTTCAGGGCCGGTACGGCGCTTCTTTCGACGCTTGGGTTTACAGACCAGACCTTCATCACGCCACAACCGACGGACACGCTTGCTGTTCAAGACAGTGTCTTTCCATCGTTCAGTGCTCAGTAGGTGCCAGCGGGCCTTGCGCCAGCCCCAGGCTGGATACTCGGACGCGACGGCGCGTAAATCGGCTCTGAGCTGCGCTTCCTCAAAGCTCATCGGTGATTTCTTCTTACGTAGCGCAGAGCGATTCTGGCCCAAGATCTGACAAGCGAAGCGTTCGGATGCCCCGAATTTTTCCATCGCCATCCGTACAGCACGACGGCGTGGTTCGGGACTTAGAATTCTCCCTTCGCTACCTCGGTCAGGATGTCGGTGGCGAGCATCTGATCAGCTAGCAGTTTCTTCAGTCGGGCGTTTTCCTTTTCCAGCTCTTTGGTGCGTTTGCTGGCTTCGGCGTTTTTCTCGGATCCGTACTGGTTGAGCCAGCGGTACCAGGTCGCTTCAGTGATCTGCAGTTCCTTGATGACCTCGATCATCGGGTGGCCTTCGTTGAGCATCTTTTGTCCTTGGCGGACTTTAGCGATGACCTGGTCTGGTGTGTGTCTGCGTGCCATTGTTTCTGTGATTCCTCCTGTGTCCATTGTCGGACACGAATACTCACAAAGTCACTGGACTACTTTCCGGGGACCCAACCACCACGGTTTAGGGACTGTCACAAGCGGTATCGGGCAGGATTAGTCCCACCGAGTTCAATAATGCGGGCATTAGCTTACTTGGATGCTTGAGCGCGTGTTTTCACCAAGCTATGGTCGATAAGTTCCATTTCAGGACAGCTCCTTGTGTCGCTTACTTACTATGATCGGGTCTTTACTGTCATTGAAGCTCGCAACAACCCCTCGACTGCGCAAAGCTTCTAATAGTTCGACAATTCCTACGGTATTAGCAACCTTAGGTTTGTCTCGGCCCACAGTCGTCAGTTCCGAATACGGTGAACCGAATGCGCGAAGCAGGTCGAATAGCTGCTCGTCCAATATTGACCCGAGATGCGGGCTTAGTAACGCGATCACATCGGGGATGTGGATACGATTTTCTGCCATCTTTGCAACGACGTCGAACCCTATTGGGAGCCCATACAGCAGTGCAAGCCGAGCAATTTCGGTGAGTTCTTCTCGTCCTGCTGCAGATGTGAACTCGCTTGCTCGATTCAAAATAGCGCGCTTCGCTTGCTCAGAAACCGACGGGCTCGCGAGAATCACGGCAAGGTCATCATTAACGAGTTCTGGAGTAATCCATTCATGGAATTCCGGCATAACCGTGATCACCCGTTCACGTGTGTTCCAGTTTGCCGCAAGCAGATGCTCATACGTTTCTGCCTCGCCAGAAATGACACGTCGCATAATTAGCTGCCTATAAAGCTCACCATCCTCGACGTTCACGTTACTTAAAGGGATCCATTCAGTTAGCTCTAGGCTCTCTGCCAAAGTTGCGCGCAAAATCGGCCCGAGTTTAGTTTTGGCGCCGATCAGCTTCACGGCCAGATCTTGCTTCTCGTTCTCAGCGACGTCTTCGTGAGCTGTAACAGCCTGCGACTTTTCCAGGACGAAGGCTAGATGTTCGTCAATTTTGCCGACCTGCTCGATGTAAGCCGTTATATTTGAGAAAGTCGGGGAAAAGCGATTATGTGCCGCTAAGATGCTCCATGCTTCTTGCGGTACCGTCTCCAGGTCCTCGACACGACTCTCATCTGATGCTCCTCCGACAACGCGGTCGAGCAATTCGGGTGCAGTTTCGAGCACATCCTTAATCACCGGAACGAATCCCCCCACAGAGTTATTCGTTGAGGAATGTCCGTCCACTGCGTCGAGATAGTTCGAAAGCTCAGAAAGCGCCTTCGCATACACATCCTCATGGCCTAATGCTCTAAGTTCATCGAGCGAGAGGCCACGGTCGTCGCCCACAGCGGCACGCAAGTTATCCAAACTCATCTCGTATAATCCGTATTTCACAAAGGCCGGACGTACCGAATCACTTGTAGTCGCAAGGTCAGGAAGCAATACACCGGCTTCCTTAAAGTGGAGTGCTATGAGATCCGCTTGAACTGTCGTAAGCGGTTCAGATCGTATAGATGCAAGTTGCCCGTAATTAGTATGCAGGTAGTCCTTCGTTGGATTGGTTACGGTCTGGTGCATCTTTTCGGTAAGACTCATTAATGCGACACTGACGAGAGACTTTTGGGTCTCATCGTCAAGCTCGACGCCGCTAACAAGGTACCCGAGAATATTGGGGCTCCGTGCTGTCAGTTTCTTTGCAAGCAACTCCTTGAAGGCTCCGCTGCTGAAGTAGGCTTGCAAAAAGCGTTTGCCCTCATTATCAAGGCGTGCAAGGGCAGCAACCATCAGTTCAGCGTCGGGGTTATTCGAACGAAGTAGATGGTCGAGGATCGCAATATTAAACATTGCCGCTTCGGCTAGTGAGCGAGCTCCCCGCTCGCGGATTACTGCTTCTACGTCTTCTGCAGTCAGGACGAATTGCTCGTCCATCAGGTCCCGTTCAACATGATGAATGATGAAGTTTGTGGCAGCGGGGCTTACGCGGTTGCCATGGAATGTCGACGTATAGAGCGTGAAATTGCGATCGATGTATCCGTCCTGAATGAGACTGTATACCAGCCCCTTAGTGAACAGGCTCTCTGCGACTTTCGAGAATGGATACTTCTCATCTTCGAAATCCATCCGGAATTCTGGCCGGTGCATTAGGTCATTCATATCCGCAGAGCGAAGGAATTTCAGTTCATCTTCAATCTTACGAACACGTTCGGCGTGGGCTTTCTCGTCGGCTTGATCCCAGGTAGTTACGTTCAGCGTTTCTCCTACCAACGCTGCAACATCGGAGCGAGATAGTTTGATTTCTTGTCTATAACGGGGGTTGTACCAGCCGACGGTGGGGTTGCCTTCTTGACTGCCAAAGACCTCCCAAAATTCAACCGTCTGGAAATCATCGGGGTGCGCAGCGCTGCCACCACGCCAGTACTGCCCATACTGCCGTTGAAACCTAGCTGTCCGGACCATCAGGTCGATACACGAAACTAATCGTTTTCCGAGCCGTACGGCCTTCTCGGAGGCCGCCTTTCGGCTTGCCACGGCTGCTCTGGCCGCGCGTAGCTCACTTTCGCGTTCTCGAATGTTGCCCACGATCAGTGCCCGGCTTGCCTTATATAACTGGTCCAGCTTGCTTTCACCGAGGCGGACCACTTCAAAGTCGCTCAGATGAGTACTTTTGTAGAGCATTATGGCGAAAAGGTGGGTTTCGCTGAGATTGAGATGCTTGCCATCTCCGGAAAAGATTCGATCTCGAAAGACCACGAACTCGTTCCGTACATTCTTGAGCAGGCGCATGTCAGGAACGAACCGGGCGGCTAAATCAATGAGGTCATTTGATACTTCGTGTTCAATGTCCTTGAGTATCTGTGCTGTGAGGTTTCGTGCGCTTCGATGGGTGATGAATGGGACCACTGGGATCACAAGGTCAAAGAACTTCGTGCGATTCGCGCGAATGATTTCAGCTTGGGCCGGATCATCTATACCGGCATGGGCTACGTCAACCTTTCTCCCCTCCTGTTTGAGACCGTCGCGGTCGAAGATGCTGTCCTTGATCGCGTAGATGAAGCGAATTGGTTTCTTAATTTTTGGTGATGCATTCAGAAGGGCGTTTAGAGAACGAAGTGTTTCGAAAATATGAGAATCGTTGAAGCGGTCGATGTCCTCGAAGATGACGATGTCGCGAGATGATGTCTCGAAGAAATAGACGATCTCGTCAAGATACTGATCGAAATAGGATACTGACTTCTCGTCTAGAGTGACCGCTGCGGGACCGGCGGAAAACTGTTTGATGTGGATACGACCATGGAGAAGAATCCTGGTAGCAAGGATTGCGGCAGAAGCGAGCAGTATGAGGATCGGATAGATCCAGAGTCCAAGTTCAAAGAGGGGTCGAAAGGTGTGCTCAATTTTCGATGCCCATCCTAGGATCAGAAATGCCACCGTAACCCCGACGCCCATAACTACGGACAGCGCAAGCTCTCTCCACCATCTGAAATGTTCTATCCTTCGAAAGCGTGAAGCGCGTGCTGACTTTGGCTCAGCACGATACAAAAGCTGCTTAACAATTTCTTGCTGGATGCGGTTTGTCGGCGTCGTCGCTTGAACGGGGACAGATTCGTCCAGCTGCGATGCCTCGATCGGTGACAGCGTCGATAGCGAGAGTTCAACAACGCGGCCCTTGTGGTCTTCCGAAACTCGACGAAGAATGCTGCTCTTGCCGACGCCATAATTTCCAGAGAGGGCGATGTTTCGAACGTCGTCCTTCTTGATGTTTTTGGCTATGGTTGCCGCATATTGCGCATGTTCAGACTCAATAAACTCCGGCGTTAGAGCCTTAAGTTCCCAGGCAGGAGAAACCTTTGCAGGTGAATTCGCTGTTTTTGGTTTTAGCTTAAGCGCTTTTATCGGATTCTTCATGGCATGTTTGATTATGACAGAGGTCAGAGACTGCTATGTGAAAAATGCTGTTTAAAGGGTTCGCCCATACGTTTTAAGCCGATACCCGATGCCCTGAATAATCTCCGATTCTGAACCAATGCAACCCTCAACGTCGTTAACTTCAATTTCTCATGAATTACGCATCTCGTCGAAATAGGCTTCGCGTGTTTCTTCTGACCGGATCACTTAGAAACAACTTGTCCTGTAGAGCCAGCCTTCGTGCTAGAAGGCAGTTCCTAGTTCTTCGTTCGATGAGAAGTCTTGGGGGTTGCTGGAGAGAATATCGAGGGCGTAGTGGCCATCGCGGCGTCTGTCTGCCTCAATAGATTCCCAGGCAGGGTGATTGAGATCTGAGAGGTGCTTATAGAGGCCAATGATTCGGGACCGGTCAGATCCTTGTAGCTCTGGTACGAGTGCGATGGGGTCGCTGATGATTGTCGATAGCAGTGCGGCATCTTCCAGGTGCCGACCCCGATCTCTGGTATCCTCTCGATATGCGGCACCTTTTAGTACCAGTGCCGCCAGTGGGCTTGGGATGCTCAGCGTACTAATGACATCTCCTGCAGAATCCAGGATCTGGCAGTTGGCAGTACGCTTCAAGGCCTGTGTTCCTGCAGTGACTTGGAACGGATCTCTGCCCCCGATTTTCAGCGGTGGTTTGGAAATTCCATGGTCGGCGACCATGACATCAACGGTTTCTTTGAGCCCATCGCGCTTCCGGGTGAACCGGTGGGCTGGCGAGTCTTTGTGCAGGGGCGGTTGCAGTTCATACCCGAGTTGAGAAAGCGTATAGCTCACCTCAGGCCCGGACACGAGTCCTGTTTCCACATGGAGCACCACGTCCACGTCGGTTGTGGGACGGATGGCTGGGATCCTCGCTATTTCAGCATGCAGCTGCACCATGAGACCTCCGATGAGGGTCCATTTCGAGCTGTCTAAAGCGCGAGACAGTTCCAGGCACTGTGGCCAGGGGTGCGGCCATCCTCCTGGAGGGAGTTCGACGTTGAGGGTTGGGCGTTGGGGTGCGCTATTGGGCATGCAGCAGCTCTTCAATTTTTGTTCGTCCGGCAGAACGTTCGCGGGTGGAGTGCGCATCTTGCAGATCAGCTGCGATGGCAGCTGTTGGCACATGACCGCCTTCCAGTGGCAGTGCGAAATTGAGTTCTCTGATCAGGATGTCTCCGGAGGCATCTTCCCTGAGCCCCAGTTTTCGCGCATTTTTATCTATGAATCCGGTCTTTGCATAGCCTTCCAGCGCAGCCGTGCCGGCAGCGAGACCGA
Source organism: Glutamicibacter protophormiae (assembly GCF_016894325.1). Classification (NCBI taxonomy): domain Bacteria; kingdom Bacillati; phylum Actinomycetota; class Actinomycetes; order Micrococcales; family Micrococcaceae; genus Glutamicibacter; species Glutamicibacter protophormiae. The sequence continues at coordinate 20,416 of NZ_CP069807.1, read as the reverse complement.
ACGAGCTGGCGATACGGTAGTCCCCGAGGATTCCACTACCTGTCAGCGCAATGGCTCTGGATAGCTGGGCTTTGGATGAGGCACTACCGCGGAAACGGCGTGGTGTAGAGCGGTTGCGTACAAGCTGTTGGAATTCTTCCGCGGAAATACTGGCGAGTTTCTTGCGCAATCTCCACAATTCGCTTGAGGATAACCAGGTGACTTTCTGGCCCGAGAGTAGGAAGAGAGCGGCCCACGCAGTTTGCTCAGTCCACAAGCGGCCTGCGCGCTTGCCTTCGCGTCGCACGCGGTGCACCGAATCTGCATCGATCATGAGCATGCGCCCGACTGTCCCTGTTTGTTCCAGGCGTCCGGTTTTTACCATTTTCCGGACAGCTTCGGCAGTGACGTCCAAGATCTCGGCTGCCTGTCGCGTAGTCATCGCTCCCATGACACAAAGGTACTGTCGAGCAAACCATTGTGTCAACCAATGAATGGTTTGTCCCGGCGCTAACGTGCCAGATTTCCCTGGGGCCAATGAATGCCCTACTGGGAAACCAGAAGAGCTGAATGGCTTCTAGGACGAGCATCATCGTGCGTGTGATGAAATCTGAATTTGCAGTTTCTCTCGATTCGCTTGTAGCTCCGCGAGTGCGTGGGGTGCTCATTGCATTCGTCGAAATAACTCCATCAGACACGTGGACGGTTTTGGGTGCCTGGCTCCTCCCTCATTGCTGATTACTGCCCCGTGATTCAGGGTCCCGGATGCCTGTTCCATGGTTTCTTGCTTTGTATGGTGTTGTAGCCTGAAGCCATGGTTAGCTGGAATGTTTCCAGGCATCCCGAGTGGGATCAGCTGTATCTCGCCGGGTCGACAGCCCGCGAGATCGCTGAGGCGTGCCATCGCAATGTGGCAACGGTCCATTACCACCTGCAGCGGCGCGAGCACTACGAGCCCGGTTTCCGCAGTAAGCATGCAGCGGCCTTGGCCGCCCGCCGAGAGAATGATCCGCCGGCCAGCTGGCGCCGCCGGGCCAAGGAGGTCGCCGCCTTTCAAGCCGAACACGGCAGGCTTCCCCGCACCACAGGGACCCGACTCGAGCTATCACTACATCATTGGCTTGCTGAACAACGCAAGCTCTTCGAAGCAGGCGAACTGCCCTCCTCCAAGATCGTGCTCTTGCAGGGCATCGAAGGGTGGAACCATGACCCGCGCCAGCAAGAAGTGGATGAGCTCTGGCGAACACGACTCGCTTCGCTCAGCCAATATGTTGCGGAGCATCAATGCCTGCCCCGGTACCGCAATCATGCTTCAGACACCGAACGTTCCCTGGGTGTTTGGCTGCATAATCAGCATCAAGGCCGGACCAAGGGGACTTTGCCTGAGTGGCGACGTGAGGCCTTGGACCTGGCTGTGCCTGGATGGCGCAGCCGCGGCTGAGCACAACGGCACGGGCTTATTTACTTGTGATACCTCGTTGGATTCTTGCCCTGGGTGAGCACAGCGGCAATACCATCTGTCTTGATGGCAGTTTCCATAGGCTCTCTGTGCTGTCCATTCCCTCCCGGGGAGCGGATAGCAGCTGCGGGTGAAGGGACTTATTGGAGAGTCGAAACGTAGTCACGGATCTTGTACGGTTCGGTGTCGGTGAAGGTGAAGAAGAACGTCTGCTTCCCTTCCCCGGCCCAGGATTCCCCGTCCTTGGTCACCCATTGCCAGGTGGCGGTGACCGCAACCGTGTCTTGCTCGTGGTGCTCGGTCATGAGTTTCACCGTGGGCTTGCTGGTCGCTTTCTTCTCTGCGGCGGTCAGCCATTCAACGCCGGTCGCTGGCCGCTCCGGGGCGATGACTTCCTTGGCCCGTTCGCTGGTCATGAGGTTTCTGGCGCGCATTTCGGCGGCGGTGCGGTTGAAGTCCTTATTCGGGTCCCAAGTAGTCATGATCGTGGCCGCTTGCTTCGCCAGCTCGATTTTGGCCGGATCATCCACAGCATCCCCGTGCTCGTGGCTGGCACTAGGTGAAAGCGTGCTGGGGCTGGCCGTGGTGGGGGCAACGCTCGGAATGCTGCTTGGTTCGGTCTCGGTGCTGACGGGGGTGCATCCGACTATCCCTGTGACGAGTCCTGCCGCCAGTGCCAGGGCGAGGATTTTGGGGTGTTTCATTGGATGTTCACCTTTTGCTGTCGAAGGATCGGTACCGGATCATAAGTTGTCCCGTTGTTGATCGCCGGGCGATCAAACACACTGGTTTTCGGGTTGTTGATCTGGAAGTGGACATGGATGCCACTGGAATTTCCGGTAGCACCCGGCTTACCCAGCGGGGTTCCCTTCTTCACTACGTCTCCGGTTTTCACCAGCAGGGAGTTGTCTTGTGCTTCGTGGAACTCGAACACCAGGTAAGGAGCTTCGGTCATCTGCGCGAAAATATAGTTGCCATAAGAGCCGTAGAGTTCATCAACATTGCCTCTGCTGGCATAGGTGATCTTCATGTCCGTGGGAGCGTAGAAGTAGGGGTCTGATCCGGCCAGGTCGATGCCTTCGTGCTTCAAGAGGAACGGCATGCCCGCGCAGCTGGCCAGCGGGCAGGCGCGTGGCCCGAACGGCGAGGTCATGCGTGAATTGGGCATGGGGTGTGCCCATTCGTCCGCTGTCAGGTCACCGAAGTCGAAGCCACCGGGCGCTTCGCAGGTTGAGGAATAGTCCATCTGGGCGTTGCCCATGATGATTTCCACGTAGTGGCGGGTTTCCTCGAAGGGCGGGATGCCCCCGTATTTCTGGACGTTGCCTGCTCCGGCGTTGTAGGCGGCCAGTGTGAATTGGATTTTTTCTTTCTCGTTGCTGGCCAGATCCGCGATGTGTCCGGCGAGATGTTTCATGTAGCGGCCTTGGGCATCGAGGCCAGCGAACGGATCGAACGGGTCTTTACCGTTGCCCCATTCCTCCCAGGTTTCTGGCATGAACTGGGCAATGCCTCGTGCTCCTACTGGGGAGACTGCTTTGGGGTTCCAGCCGGATTCTTGTTGGATTTGCGCGGCGATGATCCCTACGGGCAGTCCTGCACTTTTGGCTGATTGCTCTACGGCGTCCCGGTACTGTTCGGGAATTTTCACCGTTGATGTTCCGTCTTTGCCCTTGCCGATGGGGGTTCCTTCAATGACACAGGGGGCATTGGGATCGGGTTCTTCGCTGTCGCCTCCACCCATGAACAGAATGATCGGGGTGATGACCAGAAGGAGAAGGACACCGAGGACTGCCAGGATGATTTTGGCTCCGCCGCCCTGTTCTTCCATGACCAGGCCTCCCTACTGGCGTGTGCTGCCGTTGGTCTTGTTGGATCGGTAGACGGTGGTGTTCTCCAACTGGGTTGCCACCACATACACCGCGTCATCGGTGACCAGTGCCGGGGCTGGATCTTCGGTACGGTAGTTCGCCCACGTCTTCGGCTCGGGCTCCGGGGAGGCGAGGTCCAGTGTGACTGGCCCGTTGCTGGTGTTCGCGTAGATCAGGTTGCCGTGGATTGCTGACAGGTCAGTGGCAGGAAGGTCTATGAGTGCTGCCTGGTCGCTGTAGCTGATTCCCACGTTTCCGATAGCTGCGGTTTTCGCTTCCTTGTCCACCAGCAGGGGTTCGGTGGCAGTGGGGACTGCCCGTGGCGTTCCGGAGAACAGCATGGACCCGGTGCTGGTGTTCAGCACTCCCATGATGCGTTCGGTGTCATCCCACGCCAGCAGGGCGTGGGTGTCGTCGAGCAGCCACACTCGTACCGGGTATTTCGTGGCACCGTCTGGCGCGGTGAAGTTCTTCTCTTTTAGGATCTTCCCGGTGTTATCCAGGGTGTAGATTCTGGTGGCGCTGATCGTGGTGATGGTTCCATCGGCTGCCACGTCCAGCACGGTCGAACCGGGTGGGATCATCACATCATGCAGCGTGCCGTCCCCGTCGGGCACGCGGATGTACCAGTCTCCCAGTTCGATGTAGGGGGTGTGGGTGTCGGTGCGTGCTGTTTGCCCTGGTTCCAGCCCGATGCTGGTTGGTGCCACGCTCGGGGTGTCGTAGGGCATATCTACTGGCCAGAGGCGCAGCTCGTTGCGTTCTGCGGCGGCATAGACTTCCTTGCCGGCCCACGTGCCCTGGTGGATGCTGGCCAGGTCTTCCGGGGCTTTGTCCCCGCGCCAGACCGGCTGGCCGGTGGACGGGTTGCGGCCGGTGACAGTGCCTTCCGGGTCGGCGGTGAGCAGCCGGTCAGGGCTGATCAGGTTGACCGTAGCATCAGCGCGGGTGGGGTGGCTCCACGCGGCGGTCGCTTCGTGGTGTGGCGGCGGCGCGGCTGGCAGCGTGGCCCCGACCCCTTGCGGGGTGTAGGCGGGGACGGTGGCTGCGGGCTGGTTGGCGATGACCACTGCGGTGCCGGTGCCGCCGAGGGCGAGCACCGCCAGGGTGCTCGCCCCGGCAATGAACAAGCGTTTTTTCGTGCGCTGCGCGCGTTCGATCTTCGCTTGCTCGGCTTCTTGTTGCTCGGAGAGATCGAGCACTTCCCCATCAGCGGAGATGATCATGTCCCAGGAGCTGTTCGTGGAAGCATCAATAGCACGCACACGAACAGCTCCGAAGTGGTGGGTGGCGAGTTTGGCGATGACCGCGTTTTTCCCTGCCTCGATGAAATCTTCCTCTTCGAGCACGGGGACCGGTGCCCCATCCAAGGTCAGCCTGTGGCGGTCTTCGCTGATGTGCAGCGTATAGACCGGAAAGGCCGGGACTTTCTGGGGATCGATCAGCGTCATCTCTTTCGCCACCCGTAGCTTCCTTGGGTTAGTCGGCGGCCTCATCGCTTTTCAGCAAGAAGTCGCGCACGTCTTTCTTCCTGTACCGGCGTACCCTCGATCCGATAGACACCGATTTCAGGCCGTATTCCTTGTTCCATTTCAGAACGGTCTGCGCTTTCACACGCATCACGTCTGCGATCTCCTCGGTCGTTGCCCATTCCGGCAAATCCGCGATGAGATCTTCAACGGCTTCTGGGTCGTTCATGGTCACACTCCAAATGTGCTTGAGTACGAAAACCGCGTCAACCCTGTTACGTCATGTTTCCCCATAAAACTATGTTTTACATGTTTTCACAATGTAACCGTTTTACAACATTGACACTGTTTTCTATGCGAGTTAGCGTAAATAGCGAATCACTACTTACGGTTGATTACTTTACTGAGGTGAACCCGCATATGTCAGGGATCCCAAACCCTTTTGCGCCTACAAGACCAAATAAGACGCCTGATAGCGGTCATGACATCCGAGATGACCTTCTCGGCCATGACCTCATCGTCACCGGGCCCACTGCACCAGGACTGTCCCCCATGCTGGAAGCCCCATCTTCCCCGTGGCCGCACACTGATATTGGTCCCTTCGAAGGCCTGGCTGTCATGGGACTGCACGGCGGAGCAGGCGCCACCACCCTCAGCACCCTCCTTGGCGAATCCGCCCTGGACGTAGGCAGAGCATGGCCCCTCTCGCAAAGTACCCGGACCCAAGCCCCCTGGCCGCTTCCGGTGATCGCAGTCGCTCGCACCGACCACACCGGACTGTCCGCCGCGGACCGTTTCGTCCGCTCCTGGGCCAATCGCCAGCTTACCGGCTCCCAGCTCTCAGCCCTGGTGCTGATCGAAGCAGGGCCACGAACCAGTGACGCCCGCAAAAAAGCCACCAAGCGTCTGTTGCGCATGGTTCCCCGAGGCACCCATATCCCCTGGATGGACCCCTGGCTGGATGCCCCACCCGATCCGGCCCGGTTACCCGGGCGCATCAAGCGAATCATCAAACTCTTGAACACTCCCACCACATAGAGAGGCAAACACATGTTGCTGCAAACCCTGGCTTTCGGTATCGATCTGGCCGCCAGCATCCCCAACCCAACCCCGGAACAGCCACCAGGCACCGAAGGGTTTACCACGATCCTGAACTGGATCGCCTGGGCCGTGATCCTGCTCGGAGTAGCCGGATTCCTCGCCTCGGCAGGTTTCCTGGCCTTCGCGTCCTTCACCGGACGGGAAATCAACGGGTTCAAGGGACTGGTCATCTCGTTGATCGTCTGCATCCTGGCCATTAGCGCGGGAACGATCATCAACGTCTTCGTCTAAGCACCGGTGAACCGTCTAAGAGAAAGAGAAGATCCTCATGGCTGAAAATGATCCATTAGGCAGAAACTGGAAACTCTGGGGCGGTATCCTCGCCTTCATCGTGGTCATCGTGATCGCGGGGCTAGTCATCTTCCCCCGCGCCAGCTCTGAACCAGAAACAGCTCCGCCCGCTCCTGCCCCGTCGGTACCGGTTGAGACTGCTTCCCCGTCTTCCCCTTCGGATTCGCCTTCGGCTTCGGCTTCCAAGCCAGCCTCTGGGGACTGCCCTGCACTAAGTACCGACAGCTCGTTCCCGAACGATGCCCCGGCTACTGAATGGAAACGGCACCCTGCCGGGATGCTGCTTCCAGTATCGACGGAGCATGGGCCGGCGAAGATGGATGGGGATTTCTGGCGTTGTTTCAGCCACACACCATCTGGCGCAATTTTCGCAGGATTGACTCTACTCCTAGACATTTCGGGAGCCGGAATCATCGAAGCCGCAGTTGAATCACCAGAACGTGATCGACTTTTTGAGCAGTGGATGGCCCTGGAACAAACCTCCGAATACCCCGTAATCTCTGGCTACCGCATTATGGATAGCTCAGATGATGCTGCTTCTGTCGAATATATCGGCCCAGCGGGCAGTCAGTATGTTTCAACTCGTGTGGATCTTCTATGGGATGAAAATGCTAACGATTGGCGGCTGGATCTTTCATCCGGTGAACCGGCTTGGGACATTGCAACCGATCCCAGCGCGTATACCGATTTGAAGTAGGTGCAATTATGGCCGATTCAAAATGCCGTCCGTGGGATCTCATTTGCAAAGGCGGCGAAGGATTAAAGAATCTTGCTGATAGCGCGATTGCCGAGTTCATCAAGTCCATGTTTGACGGTGCTGTGGCCTTCATGTCACAGATCTCCACATTCTGGATGGACTCACCAAGCCCAGACGTGAACAACGCGGCAGTCATCAGCCTTCGAGAAGATATGTCCTGGTACGTTGCAGGGTTCGCCATTCTGGGATTCTTCCTCGGACTGATCAAGCTAGTCATGTCCCAAGATGTGAAGAACAGCCTGATCGGTTTGGCAACCCCAATCGTGAACCTGATTCTCGCCGCAACCGCCTACGCTGTCGGCATCGGGGTGCTGTTGACGGCTTCGGACGAGTTCTCCAAATGGATTGTGCAGCGATCCACCGGGGGCGAAGTGGACCTCACCCAAATGCTCCCCACCGTCTCGGCCCTCATCGCAAGCCCCGGCACCGCTTTTTTGCTGTATATCCTGTTGCTTCTAGGCTCCATCATCAACCTCCTGTTCATGTATTTTCGCGACGTGATGTTCCTGATCCTCTCAGCATTCATCGTCGTGCTGGCTGCGGCCAGTGGCTCCGAGCAGGGACGGCAAGCCTGGCGTAAAGCCAACGGCTGGCTGGTCGCCCTATTGTTGTTCAAACCCGTGGCGGCGGGAATTTACTCGCTGGGTCTGCGCATTCTTGCCCCGACCGGCACCCCAGAAGGACAAGAACCCTCAGTTCCGGAGGCGATGCATGCCACCCTCATTGCGTTGCTGATTATGTTGTTGGCGGCACTGGCGTTGCCTGCGTTGATCAAGTTCATTGTTCCTGCTGCCGGTGTTGGCGCGGGCGCATTCTCCGGCGGTGCAGCGCTGGGCGCTGGTGTCACGCTCGCAGCCGGTGCCGCAGTTCTCGCGGGAACTGGTGGCGCGGGCGCGGCGGCCGCAGCAGCCGGGAAGGGCGCTGCAACAACGACACAAGGAGCCTCAACATCAGCTTCCACGGCAGCAGCCGGGAAAGGTGCTGAGTCTTCCGCCGTTACTGGAAGTTCCAGCAGTGGCGCAGGAACAACGGGAGGCGGTTCTAGTGCTTCGGACACTGTGAGCGGTGGCAGCGCTTCCTCGGGTGACGGCACTGGATCTGCCGGTGCCGGATCTACCGGTGCCGGATCTGCCGGTGCCGGATCAACCGGCAGCAGTTCCAGCAGCACCGGATCTGCCGGTGCCGGATCAACCGGCAGCAGTTCCAGCAGCACCGGATCTGCCGGTGCGGGATCTACCGGTGCGGGATCTACCGGCGGTACTTCCAGCAGCACCGGATCTACCGGAACCGGGTCTACTTCTTCTACCTCTACCCCCGCTCCTTCGGGGGCCAGTTCCTCAGATTCCGGCAACGCATCCCAAACCGCGGGCGGGAAAGACCCAGGCTCAAGCACCCCACCTTCCGGTGGCCCCTCAGGAGCAAAAGCACCAAACAAGCTCAACGAGGCAATGCAGAAAATGGGCGACGTTAAAGGCATCGCCAACGGGGCAAATCCCAGCAAGCTTGTAGACGAGGACGGCGAATAATCATGGCCATCACAGATACGCGTATCGAACCGAACACCTTCGGCAACCTGACCGTGCCGCGCCGCTCAGGCTTGCTGGGCCTGTCCATGGGCCAAAGCCTCATGCTGGTGCCCATCGTCCTGATCGTCATTGTCACCGCAGCGCGCGGCTGGATCATGGCCGCTGTCATCATCGCCCTGGCCACCATCCTCGGTGCCGTGCTGCTTCTGGTCACAAAGAAACAAGGCCGTTCAATCTATGGGAGACTCATGCTTCGTCTAGCGCAGCGGCAGAAGGTCGCATCCAAAAAGCACGTTTATCTTTCCGGCCCTACCGGGTTCACCCCCGATGGGCAGGTACGCTTGCCCGGTCTGATGGCAAAGTCCCAGCTGACTGAATCCATGGACTCCTACGGCAACCCCTTCGGGCTGATCCGCCTCTCCTCCCGTGGCCACCACAACTACTCCGTGGTGCTCGAATGCTTCCCCAACGGGGATAATCTCATTGACCAGGCCGACGTGGATAACCAGGTGGCGCACTGGGCGAACTGGCTGACCCAACGCGGCCTGGACGAGGGAATCCGCGGCGCTTCGGTCACCATCGAATCCTCCCAGGACTCGGGCCTGCGGCTGCAAAAGCTGTTGGCTGATAACCACCGCGAGGACGCACCCGAGTTCGCCAAGCAGGTCGTGGAACGCATCGCGCAGACTGATAACTCCGCTGCTCCCGAGGTCGTAGCCCGCATTACCCTGACCTTTGACGGCCGCCGCCTTGATGGCAAGGCCGGGGATCGGGGCATGGAAGAGATGGCCGAGGAAATCGGCAACAAGCTCCCCGGCATCATTTCCGGGCTGGCCAACACCGGAGCCGGAGCAGTACGCCCTAACACGGCCCAGGAAATCATCGACTTCACCCGCGTCGCCTATGACCCGACCACCGCTGTCGCCGTGGAAGAAGCGCAAGCTGCTGGCGGCACCGGCCTGGCGTGGGAGGATGCTGGCCCATCGTTCGCGTTAGACGCATTCGACCATTACCGGCACGACCGGGCCGTGTCGAAGTCCTGGACGATGTATGAAGGCCCGCGCGGCGCTTTCATGTCCAACTCACTGGCCCGCCTCACCGCCCCCAGCGAGGGGGCACTGCGCAAGCGCGTGACCCTGCTGTACCGTCCGATCCCAGCGGATCAGACCTCCACCGTGGTGGAGAACGAGCAGAAAGATGCGATGTTCTCCGGCTCCCAGCAGCGCGTGTCCGTGCGTGCCCGCCAGCGTTTGGCGGCAGCGCAGAAAACAGCCCAGGAAGAAGCGTTGGGTTCCGGGTTGACCCGGTTCGGGCTGATCATCACGATCAGCGTCAAGGATCAGGCGGAACTGAAGAAGTTCGACCGCACCGTTCCCGGCCTGGTGTCCCACGCGAAACTGCGGGTACGCGAAGCGTTGGCGAACCAGGCAGTGACCTTCCAGGCTGGCTTGCCTTTGGGCATGGTGGTGCCTGATCACATGATGATCCCCGACGAGATTAAGACGTGGTTCTAATGACTCCCCTGAAACTCTCGAAGAAACGCCAGCACACTAGCCCTGAGGATCTGGCGCTCTCACATCTCACCGAGTCCCATAGCCTCACCCTGTCCAAGCGCGACGTGGCCCGTTTGGAACGCTCTGCGAAGAAGGCAGCACCCAAGCCAGCCAAGGAACCAGGCTTGCTTTCCCGCCTGCTGGCCGAAGGTGCCCAGTCCCGGCATGTCCCAGGCGATGCGGGCTGGAACCGCCGTGGCGGCGGGCCGGTGAACTACATCGAAAACCCGGTAGAGATTCAAGGCTCAGCCGTCCAAGTGTGCGGGTTCTGGCCCTTCGTCAACGGTGCCGGATTGCCGACCATTGGTGCCCCGTTGGGCCGCCATCTGCTGCGCAACACCCTGGTGACCGGCGACCCGATTTCCTGGTTCCTCAACGGCATCATTTCCAACCCGTCCGCGTTCATCCTCGGCCAGCCAGGACTAGGCAAGACCTCGCTGGTGCACCGCCTCTTGGCAGTGCTCTCCGCCTGGGGTGTGGTGCCGATGATCCTGGCCGACTCCCGCCCTGATTATGTGCCGCATATCCGCGCCCTGGGCGGGCAGGTCATCACCTTCTCCCCCGGCCAGGGGCACCTGAACCCCTTGGATCTTGGGCCGCTGGTGGCCAGCTTGAACGAGATCGACGACGAAAAAGCGCGGGACATTGCGATCCAGGAGATGATCAGCCGCCGCCGCTCCCTGATGGAAGGCATCGCCTCGATGATGCTGGGCCGGCCTTTGAAGCCGCACGAATCCACCTGCCTGTCGGTGGCGATCAACGAACTCGATCCCGAGCTGCGTCGCGCGCCGTTGATCGGTGATCTGGTCGATTTCATTCGTTCCCGGCCTGAGGTGCTGCGCCAGAACGTGCTGGCCTACGATGATGACCACGAATACGATCAGCGGCTCCAAGCGCTGCTGGACGCACTGATCAATCTCGGCCCTTCCGGCGCGTACGGGGACATGTTCGCCAAGCCTTCGGATGCGCATATCACTCCCGGCGTGCCGGTGGTGTTCGACATTTCCGGGGTCAACGAGAACGACTCAGTGTTGGTCGCTGCCGTACAGTCCTTGTGCTGGAACCTCGGCTCAGCCACCGTCTCTGCCGAGCAGCACCTGGCGGCAGCGGGAAAACGCCAGCGGCGCACCTACTTCCTGGTCATGGACGAGCTGTGGCGCATCCTGCGCGCCAGCGATGACATGGTGCACTTCATCGACACCATCACCCGCCTGAATCGCGGGCGAGGTATCGGGCAGGTCATGATCACCCACACCATGAACGACCTCAGACTGTCCAAGGACTACTTGACGGCCACCGCGTGGGGGTTCGTGGAACGCTCCGCGCTAGTGTTCCTGGGCGGGCTGGCACCGTCGGAAATGGGCAACCTGGAAGAAGTGTTCGCCCTGTCCAGTAAGGAAAAAGCGTTGATGACCGACTGGACCGGTGAAGCCGTGGTTGATCCGAAAACCAACAAGGCATCCCGCCGCCCTGGTGCAGGGCACTTCATCATGAAGGTCGGCAAGAATCCTGGTACCCCGTTCGTAACGCAACTCACCGATCTGGAATTCGAGATCTCTGATACCAACCGGGCGTGGGAGATGGTCAAATAATGTTCAACGCCGATCCGCGCTCAGGGCGCAAGAACCAACCAGCCAACGACGACACTCTATGGATGGTTGGCGGCGGCATCCTCACCTTAGGCATCATGGGTGTGCTGCTGTGGTCGCTTGGGGCGATCCTCGATCCCACGGTGGAGAACTCATCGAATAATCCGGTGCAGATCCTCATGGATCAATCACGCGGCTACCTGCCCGTGGGCGGGCTGCAAATCGCTGTGTTCGCCCTCGGCCTGCTGCTCCTGCTGGCGGTCATCGTGATGCTCGTGGTGGTGTGGCGGCGCAGCCGGGGCACCAGCTCCCGCATTGATCACCTGGCCAAGGAAATGGCTCACGCCAAGGACTTCAAGAGCCTGGAAGAACCAGCGGCCCGCGCCGACGCGGAACGCCTCGGAGCACAAAAAGCCGGTATAGGCGTACCTCTAGCCAAACTGGTAAACAACAAGGCTAGCTTGTTTGCTTCCTACGAATGGGTGCAGATCTGGTTGATGGGGCCACGTGCCGGTAAGACCTCGTGCGTGTGTGTCCCGCAGATCCTGGAAACCGGCGGGCCGGTGCTGGCCACCTCGAACAAGCGCGACATTGTGGACATGACTCGTGGCCCGCGCGCCCGCGTGGGCACCGTCTGGGTTCACGACGTGCAGGGAATCATCGGTGAAGAACCTTCCTGGTGGTGGAACCCGCTCTCCTTCGTGACCGATATGAAAACTGCGGTCAAGCTGGCCGATGTGTTTATTGCTTCGGAAACCTCAGCCGGTGCCAAGTCCGACGCGTACTTTGAATCGGATGGCAAGCGCCTGCTGTCTCATTTCCTGTTTGCTGCGGCGATTGCCAACCGGCCGATCACCGACGTGTTCGCGTGGGCGCAAGATCCCGAGGACAAAACCGCACGAGACCTGCTGGACGAGCACGGGTACCAGGATTTCTCCTCCGCTCTCTGGCAGATCCAAGGACTGACCCCCAAGCAGCGTGATGGCGTGTATGGCACGATGCGCCCATGGATCACGGTGCTTTCCTACGAGGAAGTCACCCCTTGGATTCGCCCGAATGGGAACTTTGCCCGTCCCGAATTCGATCACCGCAAATTCGCAACGAGCACCGATACCTTGTATCTGGTTTCCAAGGAAGGTGCGGGCACGGCCCGCGCCATCACCGCCGCATTGGTGATGGCCGTGATGGATTCCGCCGAAAAGACTGCCGCCGCGCTGCCCGGTGGCCGGCTAACAACACCGATGATGGCCGTACTCGATGAGGCGGCGAACGTGGTGCGTTGGCGCGAGCTGCCCGACGTGTACTCGCACTACGGTTCACGCGGCATCGTGGTGTCCACGTTCTTCCAGTCCTACAAGCAAGGCGTGGAAGCCTACGGGCAAGACGGCATGGATAAGCTCTGGGGCGCATCGAATATCCGCGTTGCCGGATCTGGCCTGTCTGACGATAAGTTCCTGCCGTATCTGGAAAAGCTGATCGGTGCCCGCGACGTGCTCAAACGCTCGTCCAGCACCAGTGGCCGCAACGGTCGCTCCGTGTCCAGCTCGATGCAGCGTGAATCCATTCTGGAAGTCTCAGACCTTGGCGCACTGCCTAGAGGCCGTGCCATCATTACCGGCTCTGGCATTCCCGCCGGACTGCTCGAACTCGTGCACTTCTCCCAAAAGCCCTATGGCCAAGATGTGAAGCTGTCCCAGGACTACTACGAGAACGTGGAGAAATTCGTTCAGTAGCCACCCGTCAACAATGAAAGGTGCCAACACCCAATGGGTGTTGGCACCTTTCGCTTGCATGGAACTAGTTCACGGACTCCCTGATTTCCTCAGGCATGCCCTGGACTGGCCACTGCTCTGGCACGTCCTCGCGCACCGGCGGGTCGTAATCCCAGAACGGGCCATCTGGTGAAGTCAGCTCCCCCATCAACGGATAGAAGTAATCGCGCATGTACGAAGCCATGCCGGTAGCGCCCTCCCACCGCATTTTTTCGAAGCTCAACCACAACGAGGTGATCAGCGTGATCGCTTCTTCATAACGCCACCATTCAGGATCCCACCGGAACTCCCCCTTATTCAGCCGCCGCCGGAAGTTGGGCAAAGCCCACCCGGTGAGCCATTCCTCTTCCGTCTCAAAAGCTAACGGGTGCTCCGCATCCTCGCCCTGTCCTTCATCGGCTGGTGCGGACTGTTCCAGGTGTTCATCATTGATGAAGCTCACCGAGTCACCTCCGCGCTCTGTCCACGCTTTCGTGCTTGCCCGCTGCCATGCTGCGCTGCCGGCCTGCTCGATGTACCGAAGCGCACCGCTTCACCGGGCTTGGTGGGGAATCCGTGGACGGCCCTCGCTCGGGCGAGCACGGCCGCCGCAGTCTTAGATCCCTGCCCCATATCATCCGGATGCACGCTGGCACCGGTCGCATGCTGCGTTTCGGGCCTGCCCAAACTCGGCGCGTTGACTGCTTCGCGGCCTTCGGCAGCATCACGATCCCGAGCATCAAGCTGGGTTTCGCCTTCTGCTTGTTCAGCTTTGTCCAGATGCCCTTCGGCAGCTTCTTCACGGGCCTGGGATTGTTCTTCCTTCGCCTCAGCCTGGGTGGAAGCTTCTGGTGCGTCGTGGCCGCGTTCTGCGTTCGCTTCATGGTCTAGTCGGGCGCTGGCTTGGTAGTCATCGATGGCATTGCGCAACGCCTGGTAGCGTTCCATGGGCGACTGGGGATGGTTCTTGTAAATGTCCTCGATATTGATTCCCAGCGCGTTGCGCAGCCGATCCGATCCGGCCATGAATGCTTTCGAGGCATCGGGATGGCGGGCCGACAGTTCCGAGGCCACGGTCATCCGGTCAGCGATTTGCTGGGAACTCATTTTCACGAAATCCGGTGAAGCCATGTCCTTCTTCAACAGCGAGGCGACCTGCTGCTGCAACCGGTGAGCTTGGGCTTCGGGGTCTTGGTTCGCCGCGCGCCGGTCGGCGGCTTCTTTGACCTGCATCGCAGCGCCCAGGGCCATGCGCAGCACACGGCCGAACTCCATCGAAATATCTGATTCTTCGTCGTTTTCCATGTCCTGCACTCTCCCATCTCTGTTCGGTCACCGGCCTAAGCCGTGATCCCGATCTTTCTTGGTCATTCGCGCACCCGGCTGCGCCACCGCATGAGCCGGTAGACGCTGCTCGGCATCTCGTACAATCTTCTCCGCCATCGCCACGACCTGCTGCGCAGCCTGGGCCAGTTGCGGACGTTCGGAGGCCATGCGGCCCTGCATCATCACCCGCGACAAGCGGTTAGCCTGGCGCAGCACCGCCATCCAGCCCTGCTCCGCAGAACGCGAACCGAAACGCGACGATAAACGCGCAGCGTAAGCACGGTTGCCCATGCCCTGCCCAGCCCTGGCCATGTGCGTGCTCAACCGTGCCAAGCTGCCAGGCTTGTTCCCTTCCAGCTCCAACGACAACCGCGCGTAGATGTTCGCCAAGGTATCCGGCCCAAGCTGTCCGCCATTCAACTTCGCGGAAGTGGACTGCGACAAATCGAACGCCCGGTAACCGGACGCGCGCTGCACCCGAGCACTGCTGTGGCGGTCAGCCAAGAACTGTTCCGCCTCGCGCACCCCAGCCCCGTTGAAACGCGCCTTGATGGATGGCCACCCAAGACTGCGATCCAGCTTTGACGGCGCGTACCACACTGCCTGATCCTCACCGGATTTCGTTCCCAAAGACACCTTGTAACCGGTGACGCGAGACGTGGAATCCTTGGCGAAATGCGGGGCAACCTGCACCCCCATCTGAGGCAGCTGGCGAATGAAATCATCAGCACTCGACGAGCTTGCCAGTGCCGCGCGCATGCGGCGGGAAATCTCCACCCGATCCGATACCGCGTAGCTTTCACGGGCTGCCCGTTCGCGCTCCGCTGGCTTCTCTCCCGACAAGCCTTGCTGCTGCGTCACCGAGGATTCAAGGGCACGCAAGTTGTATTCGTTTTCCAGCTCGCGGCAGGCGACCTGGGCACGATGGAAATCGTTGTGGGTATTCGCTTTGGTGCCGTCCTCGCGCACCATCTGAACCACCAGATGAATGTGGTCGTTGCCGTTCTTCGAAGCCCCGTGATGCACTGCAACCCAGCGCGAGGACTTCGCACCGTCCGGGTCAATGAAACCCATCTTTTCAACGAAGGCTTCTGCGATGCTCTTCCATTGCGCATCAGACACCGATCCTTCGGACTCGGCCAATGACAACGAGCAGTGCCACACATGCGTTGGCGTCGATCCGACCTTGATCTTCTTGCCCTGTTCATCGGTCAAGAACCCGCCGGCAACGTCATCTTTCGCGTACACCGGCTTGGCCACTTCGGTGCCGTGCAGCTTGCGCGGGGCATCCAGAATCTCGGCAATCTCAAACGCATCATACTTCGACAATTCAACGCCCGGAGCGTAAGCGAAAGTCACGCGGTCATCGCCAGCGATTAGCCGCTGGTTCTCGTGCTCATTGGAACGTCCAGGGCCAACCAGGTAGTTCATCAACCCGGCCATACGGCCGCCGCGAGTAACGTTCGGAATCATGCCGGATCACCAACGATCTTCAACGACTCCAAAACCTCGTCAATACGTTTCACGGTTTCCCGCAGATGCTCCAACGAATCGTGCAGCTCGCCCTTGATTTCACCGGTCGCATTCGCGGCCCTGGCGATCTGGTTGATGTTGTTCCCCGCAGCAGCAAGGCCACGCTGCAACAAGAACAGCGACGTGATCAGCTCATGACGTTCGGCGGCAGTCTCACCACGAGACTGCGACAACGTTGACTCCACCAACAACCGAGGAACAGACACGCCAACTTCGTCGGCCATGACCTGCAACGCCAGGTTCTGCTCCACGGTCAGCTTCACCTCGCGGCGCACCGAACGGCCACCGGCCGCATTCGGCTGGCGCTTGCGCGAATCGAAACGAGCCATGCGAACCAACCTCCCGCCCAGTGCAACGCCAATCGACCTAACAAGGTCAATTGTCCCACCCGCAGAATCGAAGATCAAGGATACAAGCAACTTAGCCGTGCTAAGTCTATAGCTTGCTCCGCCTCTTCGGCGGGGCACTTCGTCTTTAGTAAGTGCAACATGCGTTGGCATAAGAAGATGCCCGCGCTACGCTGGAAGCATCACAAGTTCGCCAGATCGGCCTAGCCGAAGTAGCCCAGTCCTATCGGAAGGTTCAAGCCATGAGTGACGCAGCAAGCCGCATCCTCGAACAGCTCCAAGCGCAAAACGACCTGCGCATGCAAGCCGCTAACGACATCGCCCAAGCCGTTGCCGCGCGTGTGGAAGCCGAGCAGCAGCTGGAACAAGCTAAGGCCGCCGAAAAGCAAGCTTTCGCCGCTGCATTGAAGAAGGGATGGACGCAAACCGAGCTGAACAAAATTGGCTCCCCATCCCGTCGCCGGCCTCGCAAAAAAGCCGACCAAACGACTGCACCAGCAGAGAGCTAAACGAGCACATAGCAATGGGCCGGCACTCACCCAAAGGTGAGTGCCGGCCCATTTTTTAAACCTGGTTACGTCAGGTAGCCTCCTGCCCACATGGGCACGAAAAAAGCCCTCCCGCTCCGCTGCTTTTTTCGCACACATGATGGACAGCAGGAACCAATCGACCGCCCGCACACAAGCCACTAGCTGCGGTACCTGAGTTCACTTACGACGAGTGATCGCGGCCCGTGCACGGCCTCTAGTAATGGCAACCCGCCAGGATAAAGCTCCCTGAATCGTTCGGACTTTATTCTCCGATTCCAGTACCTCGATCCCGACCGGATCGATTAGACTTCCCGATAGTTTTCGGCACCCCGTGGCCCTTGGGAAAACCTTGCCGTGCCGTCGCTGCACGACGCGCCATGAGCTTGCCATCCTGCTTCACTTGATCAATCTCAGGGATCGCAGAACCTCGACGGAACTGCTTGAAACTGGCAACCCCCTTGCCGTTCTCAGCCAACCACCTTGCCGCTTCCTCGGTAGCAGACTTGCCCTCCGGCGTTACCAAATTATTCGCAAAATCAGATGGCACCGGACGGCCGCCAAGCTGACTCTCTCCGCGTTCAAAAGCATCGCGCCCGGCCTGCCACCGGCCATAAATTCCGGCCTTGGACTCCTCGAATGAGGCCTGCACACTCACCACATCGTAGGTGTAGCCGCGCTTGTCCAAAGTAGCGGCAACTTCCTGCGCCGACCCTTGCGATTTGAGCACCGTATCAATGACATAGTTCGTGCCGTCCTTGCGCAAGTCTTTCTGTAGCTTGGCGCTGAGCATGGACGACTCTTCATGCACCAACGCAGCAAACTCCATTGGAGCGAACTTGTGCCCCTGGGCTTCAAGCTCTTTCACCAATGGCGTTTTCAGACGATCCAGGTTTCCGCTATCCAGCTCGTGCTGGATGATCTTCTCCTTGAAAATATCCGGGTCGCACTGAACGTAACCAGGAACATCATTCAAGCGTTCGCGCTGCACAGTGCCTTTGCCAGCTCCGGGCGGCCCAGCCATCACAATAGCTTTTCCCTCGTGCTTGATTTCTCCGCGCTTAGCAGAGTCCTCAACCACTTCTTGCATCCACTTCTTGTGCAAGAGTTCCCGTTCCGATGTGGCACGAGGCCGCGATCCGCTTTGGATGAAATACTGCCCTTGTCTGATCGTCGAGTATGCCCCGCGCGGATTCATATCAGGATCAGCCAGCACCTGGCGCAGGGCCGCGTAATGTCGTTCTATTGATTCGTCGTTAGCCAACGATCCGCCCTTCGGTTGCTCGCCGCCTAATCGGCCGTCTTCGTCAACACTTCATCGTAAGTAGCTGCATCAATCAGCTCATGCCGCAGCGCGTCGCCTACTTCTTCCCACGTACCGTCCAGGCTCTCTTCGTACTCACCATACTCGTTCGCCCAAGGGGTCGGCTTGTACGGCCACGCGACCAGCACACGCACCAGCTCCTCACGGTCGATAAACCCGGCCGCGTACCGCTGGCACACCTCATAAGGACTTGCAGCGTTGAACTCGCCCACCACTTCCGGTACCGCCTGGGCACGCTGCAACGCCTTCGCCACCGCTGGCTGAGACATGCCCAGCAGCGCCGCCATCTCTTTCTGAGTCATGCCGCCCGCAGCAGCCTTCAAAGTCCGCTTATAGTCCAGCGAATCAACTTCCATACGCTGCCGAGCTTTCAGCAGCCGCGCACGCATTTCATCATGCTGCGGACGTTCCATCAACTGGCTCATAACAACCTCCTAAACCTCAAAATAGAAATTCCTTCACTTCCAATATAACATTAGTTATATTTCTGAATCAACGATTTTCGCTCGATAACGAACGGTAAATACTCGCTGCACTGACACCAAGAATCTTGCCGATCTGCGCATAACTCTTCCCCTCTTCGCGCAGCTGCCGCGCCGTGTCGATGCGGTCTGCATCCATGACGCGCGGCCGGCCTCCGACCCG
The DNA here is from genome assembly GCF_016894325.1 of Glutamicibacter protophormiae. Lineage (NCBI taxonomy): Bacteria > Bacillati > Actinomycetota > Actinomycetes > Micrococcales > Micrococcaceae > Glutamicibacter > Glutamicibacter protophormiae. Next base: position 1,368 of record NZ_CP069807.1, on the reverse strand, counting down.
GCCCTGGGCGCGCGCATGCGCCAAACCCCGGCGGGTGTTCTCCCGGATCATAGAAACGCGCAGCTGCGCCATAACCGCCATGATGCCCACAATGGCTTCGCCCATCGGCGTAGATATGTCCACGTCCAAAAACGGCTCAGTAAGACTTTTGATCCTCACGCCACGCTCCCCCAGCTCGCGGATAATCTCAATGGCCATTCGCTCTTCACCGGCCACGCGATCCAGGGCACGGATGATCAGCGTATCCCCCGGCTTCAATTGCTCCTTGCACGCCACCCACTGCGGCCGCGCAGCCTCCCTGCTCGACTCCCCACGGTCAGTAAATATCTGCCCTGCTCCGGCCGCGCGCAGCTCGGCCGCCTGCGACTCCGGGTTCTGCTCGCGCGTACTAACTCGCGCATATCCAATGACTGCCATATCAAAAACGGTACACAGCCAGGTTGTGCAATGAATCAGTTTTGAAAGACGTTTCTGAAACAAAAAACCCCGGCGTGTCGCCGGGGTTCGCTGCGCGTTTCAATAACGACCGTTTTAGATCACTTCGCTGGCGACCTAAAACACCTGCTTTTTCATAACACTGCTTGGCGCAATGAGCTCAAACACGAGGCATAAAATTAATCCAGCGACAGCAAGAGTGACAGTCAATGCATTGTTAGGTAGTGCATTCGCGAAAATAAATACGAACCCAACGGATAACGCGAGGCCGGCGACCCTCCAAAGGATTTTCATTACCTGACCATTTTGTGCTGTGGCCCGTATGAGGCCCATGAAAAATACGCTTGGGAAAAAATAGATTACAGCCAGGGCATCTGCGGGCCTTCCTAATAAGATCAACGGCAATGGAAGCGTCATAGCAACTATCGCAACTACAAATAAAATCATTAGCGACAAGTTGCGCTTAGTTCCATCACTTTTTGCAGAATCTTCAGGTACTGCAGAAAAAGTATTCATGCTTTCCAGTATCCCTGATTCTTTCTCCCGTACTGGCAATGGTGAACGCACGTATATTGTTCATCATTCAATGCTGGACAAAGTAGAGTTTGATCTATGGTTGAACTCGCTGACTTGGTAGAACAGTACGGTGCATTAGCGAAAGACTTGCTCAATGGCCCTGGTGAGCCGGAAGCGGCTTTGTCGCAGCCAGTGACAGAGCTGATAACCGGAATATCAAGTGACCTTCTCAGCCTTAAAACGGTGATGCATAAAGAAGTACGTGAAGATTCCGGCACGGTTCGGCCTGACTATGGGGCACGAGTTAACGGGCTCATGACAGGGCATATAGAGCTGAAAAAGCCTGGCACTTCTCTTGATCCCACGACCTACGCCAAAACGGCTCTGTTGCAAAAATCGTGAAGCTTGAGCATGCTT